>NZ_BFAZ01000004.1 GCF_003114815.1 Leptospira ellinghausenii | reverse complement strand
CACTACCAGCACCACCTAACGAACGAAATTCTGCATAGAGAGGATCTTGTGCTTCTTTTGTGATGATATTGATGACTCCTGCAATGGCATCAGAACCATAAATGGCTGAAGAAGCACCCTTTACGATTTCGATCCTTTCAATATCTTCTGCTTTAAAGCGAGTCAAATCAATTGAGCCACTAAAACGCCCTGTTGTCCTTTGGCCATCCACTAAGATGAGAACATTTTGAGCAGACAAACCTTGTAACCGGACAGTCTGCCCTCTTTCTCCTGCCTGCGCAGGTTTTACCTCAATTCCCGGCACATTACCTAAGGTTTGAGATAAATCTCGAGCCCCCATAGCATCGATATCTTTTCTTGTGATGACCTCAGTTGTAATGGTAGAATCTTTTAATAAATTCTTTCGTCTAGTACCTGTGACTGTGATGATATTTGATTTATCTTCTATAGAATCCGTTTTGGATTCTGGATAAATGCCCTGAAACGAAAATAATATAATGAAACTCCAAAATACAAGGAAAAATAAAACTCTTGTTATGTTGGATAAATCCAATGGTTTCATTAGAGTTTTTTCCATTGGAACTTCGGAAAACCTGATGTACCAGCTGCATTATAATAATCCAGAAACTGGACCGCATACTTTGCGCCGTCACTTCCAGTCACAATGAATACTTTTGTCCTAGCAGTTAAGATTCCATTGGAATAAGAATACCAAGTACCATAACCGGATGGCATTGGTGATAGATCTAAGGGAGCCGCCATTGTCGGATTGATACTTTCTGAGGAAGCAGATACAGGCCCTCCGCCTGAACTGGAAAGTTTTAGGTCAACTACAGCCGTACATTCTGATCCATTAAATGTATTGGAAAAGTTTGTTTGACCGGAATCACATGCTCCACCGGAGCCAGATCCACTTGTCCCACTATTCGTTGCTACATTGTATCGTTTGAAAGCAAGATCCCATTGACTATTTACATCCGACAAAACTCCATTCCTTTTCAAACTTACATAGACCCAATTACAATTAGAAGACGCGTTAGCTGAAGTCGTAAAGGATCCAGAAGTCACAACAGCATTTGTTGGAACACTAGAGCAATTGGAACTCGTACTACTTTCATTTAATAATAAAAGCAAAGCCTGTGAATTATCTTCCGTCTTTGGTTTCATGGAACATTGAATTTGGAAGGAACTAATAATAAGTAAAATGGAGTATAAAAAACAGGTTTTTAAAATGAATTGTTTTGATGGCATATCTTTTCTCTTCTTAAGATTTCATTGCCAGATCGAATATTCCGATCTGACTGAGTTTGATTTATAGTACACTTTCCGATGAAACGACTATCTTTGATGCGGTTAAAAGACTCACGTTGCTAAACCGAAAGAAGGACTGGCCACTCGTAGACAAAACATTCCCTGAGTTTGGCCAACTTCCATAATTGATGACTGCATTTTCCTTTAGAAGCGTGGCGGTATTCTTACAATTTGCTCCACTCACACCCGTTACCCATAAATACGTAGTCGGTGCACTGGTTGTTCCTGAAAACGATACGCATAACTCTTGCTCTGTGGAAAAACTAAATGCGGTTGAGTTGGCTCCACTTGCAGTTTGTCCCCCTTGGTAGTTCCCATATTCCAAGTTACGAAACCAAACATATGGGTTCGGACTCGATACTGACTTACCTGCAACAAATGAATATTGTCCTGAAGCACTCGGTGTGGATGAAGTTGGTGTTTGTGAATATCCTAGGAATAAATAAAAGTATCCATTGTCCCCCAAGGCTTTCATTCCTTCCAAACGAAAGAAACGACCAGGACCTGCTTGTGGCGTACACAATGTTGCATACGAGCCAGATGTATACGATGTATCAATCTTTGTTTCACAGCGTTTGTTGGCATCGGCAGCTAACAATCCTAAAAAGACTGCAGTATCCGTTTGGGTGTCATCATCATCACATTGGATGGATACAAAACTGAAACAGATCAGTAGTCCCATTTTAAATATTCGGTTGGTTAGGTTCATGGATGCTCTCCTTGATTAATTGATTCTAAGTCTCAAAAAAGAAACCTACCCGATTGCGTCAATAATTATTTTGAGTCTCATTCTCATTATTATTGACAAAGGACACACCCACTCTCAGTCTTGGCCCATGATCCATACGCATAACCTATACAAAAAGATTTCCAAGTCCCTATTCTACTCCCTTCCCATTTTGATTCTATGCCTTGCCTCACCTCTTTTGTCCGAGAAAAGGGAACGGATTGTTTCCCTTCATGGAACAATCACAGAGATCGTGTATGCACTAAAGGCCAATACAACACTTGTTGCCATCGACTCAACCTCACGTTATCCGAAAGAAGTAACGTCTTTACCAGTAGTTGGTTACCAACGAACCTTAACAACGGAAGGCATATTAAGTTTTAAACCAACCTTAGTGATTGGTTTAGAAACAGCAGGGCCTGTCCAAACCATACAGAATCTTAGAGAGACTGGGATCCAGGTCACACTCTTTCCCGATACATACAAACTAGATACACCCATTGATCGTGTGTTAGCTGTTGGGAACCTACTCGGAAAGAAAAAAGAAGCAGAAAGTCTTGTGAATCAAATTCGAACACAAACACAATCGCTCCAGCTGAAAAAAACGAATGTGAAAGTGATGTTTCTTTATTCAAGAAACCCAAGCTCTATCTTCATTTCCGGTTTAGGGACTGCTGCTCATTCCATGATCACCCTATCAGGTGCACAAAATGCTATCACCGAATTTTCAGAATACAAACCACTCACGAGTGAAGCTTTAGTGAAAGCCAATCCAGATATCATTCTGATGCCAGAATCATCAGCTGAAGGATTCGGCGGTACGAATGCGATTTGGTCCATCAATGGAATCGAACTCACCAGGGCGGGGAAAGAAAAAAATATCATCCTAGTAGATGACCAGTTGCTGTTAGGATTTGGCCCTCGGCTTCCACAAGCACTAAAAACATTAAATGAGAAATGGAAACAAATGGAATGAAGAAACAAAAGTTCTTTATCTCATTCAGCATTCTATTCGCAGTCTTATCAACCATCATCTCATCTCAACTCGGAGCGATGAAGATTAATTGGAGCGAAATTTTGTTTATGGATTCAATCGAATCAAAAGTTTTCTTCGAGTTAAGAATCCCTCGCATCTTACTAGGGATTCTAGTGGGTGGTTCCCTTGCATGGTCGGGAGCACTCGCGCAAGGTTTATTTCGAAATCCTATTGTTGATCCAGGACTCATTGGGATCACTGCTGGGTGTTCTCTCTTTGCATCGATTGCCATTGTACTCGGCGGATTCATCCCATTCCTTCATACAATTTGGAGTGTTGTCATTTTTTCTTTTTTTGGTGGGATGATCTCCTGTTTTCTCATTTTCATTTTCGCAAATAGAAAAGGGAAAACAGACATTGAGTCAATTTTGTTATCTGGCATTGCAGTCAATTCACTTTGTTTTTCCTTTATTGGAATTTTAAGTTATCTAGCAAGTGAATCACAATTAAGAAATTTATCACTCTGGAATATGGGAAGTTTGGGTGGAGCGTCATGGAACCTACTTAAATCATTTTCTATTTTCTATCTTCTCCCCATTTTCATAAGTCCTTTCCTGATCAAACCATTAAATGTACTTATCTTAGGGGAACGGGAAGCAAATCATTTAGGCGTCTCTGTTGAAATTCTAAAAACATGTATGATAGTTTTGATTGGGATAAGCGTAGGCTCTTGTATTTCCATTGTTGGGAATATCGGATTCATTGGACTTGCAGTCCCACATATTGTGAGACTTGCCATCGGACAAGATTATCGTTACCTATTGTATGCTTCTTATTTTTTAGGCGGAGGACTTTTGTGTTTTGCTGATGCAATCTGTAGAGCGATCATCGCTCCATCCGAAATTCCAGTTGGCATCGTTTCAGCCTTACTCGGAGCTCCTTTTTTCCTAAATTTAATCCTAAAGAGGAAACAGTCATTATGACACTCATTGGTAAAAACATATCCTATCAAATTGGGAAGAAACCCATTCTCGAAGGAATCAATATCGAAATCAAACCAGGCGAACTCCATGTTCTCATTGGTCGCAATGGTGCAGGGAAATCTACGTTATTCCATTTACTATGCGGTGACACAAAACTCCAATCAGGCAAAGTTTATTGTAATGAAGTTGAAATAGAATCTTTTACAAAAATCGAACTGGCAAAGACGAGAGCTGTCTTAACACAAGATGCACAAATCAACTTTCCGATTCCGTCAGAGCAAATCATTGCACTTGGTCGATACCCACATGTAGCAGATAAAACGAAAGATAGTGAGATCGTAGAAACTTGTCTGAAAATTACGAATTCGACTATGTTAAGACAACAACACTACCCTACTTTATCGGGAGGCGAAAAACAAAAAATCAATTTCGGAAGGATTTTAGCACAAGTTTGGGAAACTCCTCCCAGGTACATCTTTCTAGATGAACCAGTTTCTGCTCAAGACATTCCCAACCAATACCAAACATTGAATATCTGTCGTCACATGGCAGACAAAGGTTATGCGGTGTTTATGATCTTACATGATTTAAATTTAGCCTCGCAGTATGCAGATAGAGTTACACTTATCGACAAAGGGAAACTCATACAATCCGGTTCCGTAGAAGAAGTGTTAACCACAAAAAATATAGAAATCGCATTCGGAATCAAAACAAAAATCCTGAAAACAAATGAAATCAATTTTATCATACCAGAGATCATAGGAGGTCCAATATGAACGATACTTTGAAACAAAAATGGGAAACACTTAAAACCGAGATCCCAAACTTACGAATTCGAGATGCAGCAAAACACTTAAACGTAAGTGAAGCAGAACTCCTTGCTACTCGCATTGGCAATGGAGTCAAAACACTCAAACCTAATTTTGCGGAATTCCTTTTGGAAACTCCAAAACTTGGGCATGTAATGGCTTTGACTCGCAATGAATCCTGTGTCCACGAAAGAAAAGGGACTTACTCCAATTTATCAGTCAATGGACAAACTGCACTTGCTGTCGGGGAAGACATTGATCTACGAATCTTTTTGAAGGATTGGAAATTTGGATTTTATGTGGAAGAAACGAAAAATGATTCAATGACTAAAAGTTTTCAATTTTTTGATCTATCAGGCGAAGCAGTACACAAAATTTACAATACTGAACAATCCTCTGAGGAAGGATGGGAAACACTAAAAAGTACCTTTGTCGACGAAAACATTCGCTTTTCAAATGAATTCGTTGCGAGACAAAGAAAGATTGAATCAAACGATAAAAACCTGATCCCAAAATTTATAGAAGACTGGAGTCAACTAGAAGATACTCACGATTTTTTCACCTTACTCAGAAAATACGATTATTCGCGTGAGTTCTCCTTACAAGCCGCAGAAGGTAAATTTTCCTATCGTATAGCGACTAATGATTTCCTCGAATTACTGCACAAGGTAAGCAAGATGGATCTCGAAATTATGATTTTTGTAGGGAATCCAAGTATCATCCAAATCCATACCGGCAAAATCAAAAATTTACAAATAATGGGACCATGGTTCAATGTTTTAGATCCAATTTTTAATTTACACTTAAGAACCGATCAAATTGAAACATCCTATGTAGTAAACAAACCAACAAGAGATGGAATTGTTACCTCTATAGAATTATTTGACAAAGATGGAACTCTTATATTACAAATGTTTGGAAAAAGAAAACCAGGAATCCCTCAATCAAAAATCTGGTTTGAGTTAGTCCATGATGTTATAGGAAGAGAAACAATTTCAAACCCGTCTCTTATATAAATTATTCGGAAAATCGAATTTCAACGAAAACCCTTGGGTACCATCAATACTCAAGGATCCTCCCATTTGTTTCTCAGCCATGATCTTAAGAAGGCTTAGTCCCAATTTTTTTTGATCATTTACATCAAATGAAGTTGGTAAACCAATTCCATTATCTTTGTATTCAAAATAAGACCTATCCCCATCGATCCAAAACTTGATCGAAATTTTACCTTTTGTACCATCCGTGAATGCATACTTTAAACTATTGGATAGAAGTTCGGTAAAGATTAATCCTAATGGAACGGCAGTATCCAATAAAAGTACACCCTGGTTCGCTTCTAATTGGATCTCGACTCCGTTGCCTTTACTTAAGAACATGTGTTTCACCATTTCAGTCAGCGACAAAAGGTAATCTGATACTTGGATTTCACTTAAGTCTTTATTTTGGTACAAATGATCATGCACGAGGGACATGGTTTGGATTTTGAGAGATGTATTCTCCACGATATTCCGTATGTTTTGATCATCCGGATAATCTGATGACTGAATCATTAGAAGTGACCTAACGAGCTCCATTGAGTTTTTTGTTCGATGGAAAATCTCACCAATTAAATTCTCTTTTTCTTTTAATGACTTCTGTATGACTTTTGCATACTCTTCGTTTTCTTGTATTTCTTTGGAAAGTAGCGAATTTGTATGGATTAACTTTTCATAAGGTTCGTTAATCGCAGAAACAAAAACTGCTTTATAAATAAACTGGAAGGCAACTACTTTAAAAATATGTCCTAATACATTAAATACATCGAATACACTTGTATACACTGCAAATACAAGCTCACTAAAAAAGCAGATAATAAATGCAGCTAAAAAATATTGTCTTTGTTTTTCGGAATGTAGGGATTTTGATAAGGAATATAAGGCAATAGCCACAACCAACATACACATGATCACTAACTCAGCATTCTTTTTGAATTGAGTGAGACCAACACCATGGACATATGTATCTGGAATGAGATGCGAATTAAAAATGACCAATTGGTAAACGAAAGCCACCAATAGAAACGCAAAGACAATATATAGATTGCCTGGGAAAGCTCTATACCGTCTGTTAGGTTTCACATAAATTGCTACAATAAACACAAGAGCTGTAATAAACCTTGATATGAGCCAAAACTGAGTGGACTTATTGCCTGTATTGGGAGTCACAAAATCAGGCATCCCTTTATATCCGAGTGTATGCATAAAATCGATGAGCCCGATCACCAAAAATCCAATACTTAAAAAGTAAGTTTGTGTATTTCGGCTCTGGGGGAAGGAAGAATACCCTAACCCAAAAATGGAAAACGAAACGATGATACTAAAAATTTCTGTAATATTATGGAAAACAACGAAAGACTCAATGGGATATTCTTTGTAAAATACATCAGGCAAAAGCAAAATACATGTTATAGGAATAATACAAAAAAGAAGGATCATTCCATAAAATTGGATTTGTTTCAAATCAACGAAAGAGTTATAAATACGCATGTTTTAGGTGAGTATACTAACAGATCATTAGCGAAAATTCAAGTTTTAAAACTTAAGTTCTAAAAAAGTAAACAAGGATATTAGGGAATCATACTAGATCGAGTGAAATAAAAGTAATATCATCCTTTAGAATTGTTCTAATAGATGATAACCTTTCTAATAATTTTTGGTGAAACTCATTATGTGATAATCCCGCAATGAGTCGAATTTCTGGATATAAGATAGAATACAAATCTTCGTTAGGTTTCAAATTTTCATACAAACCATCTGTAAAAACCAACAACCGATCCCCTTTCTTCAGTAATACTTCCTTTTGTTCATAAGAAAAATCGGGTCTTACCCCCAAGAGGAGCCCAGGGCATTCGGCTGACTGAACTTCCCCATCTCGAATGAAAATCAAAGGAGGATTGCCAGCGGAAGTAAACGTTAGTTTCATTTGTTCAAAATCAAAGTAAAAATAAGCAGCACTGACAAAACGTGCGTGTAAACTTGTGCATAAAAATTGATTCATCTCACTCATTAATGCCTTTGGTGAATGCATAAAGCTTTTTGCGTTCCTGAAGGCAATCTTAACCGTCGAAGAATCAAGTGCCGCACTCACTCCATGCCCAGTCACATCTGCGATGACAATTCCTAATTCGTTCCCATTTGTCTCGAAGTAATCATAAAAATCACCTCCGATATCATAGAGAGGTAGGTAAGAAACAATGGCTGATATATGCTCCGACTTTGGTACTTCCGCAGGCAAAATTCTCATTTGGATCCGGCGAGCAATTTCGAAATCTTTACGAATCGCTGATAACTGGTTTTGGGATGCTAAGTTTTCTTCTAATAAAAATCGTAACCTGCGTCCAAGAGCCAAAGAAAACAAAACAACTTCCAATGCGGTCCCAATTTGAACCCCATACCGTCCAAACGTAGTGGTTGGTAGGATGGAAGCCTTTGTTAAAGAATCCACAATGACTCCCACAAATAATGTCACCCAAGCCGAAACAAAAAAGAGTGAAGACTTCACTCCCTTCCAATAGGAGTAAATTCCGGCAGAGACTAACAAGAGAATGAAATAAGGGAACGTATAGATAAAAGAAATTTCCATCCAATGGTAAGGGATGAGAAACGAAAAAACAGAATACACTCCGATTGCCACAGCACTTCCTAAAATCAATCGATCCAATTTAGGATGTACAGTTTTCAAATTGAGGAAGGTTAATGAAAAGAGGCCAACAAACAAAAGAGATGCATTGACTGAGGTATACAAATAAGGTTTCACATTCAGAGTTGATTCTGGTATTAACAATTGTTTAAAGAATCCACCAAGCAGTGCATAGTTGACAAGGAGTGTAGTTAGGTACAGGCAATAGAAGAGATAGGCCTTCTCTCTTACGCTGATAAAAATAAGTAGGTTATAGAGTAATAAGGCAGAGATGATTCCAAAATAAATTCCATTGGCAATGTAATCTCTTTCCACTCGGTCTAGGAAGGAATTCCGTGTCCAGATTCTGAGAGGTGCCGACAGGATCCCAACATTTGCTATTTTTAAGTAAACAGTCCTTTTTTCATTCGGTGACAAATCGAGGGAAAAGACTGGGTTTCGGTGTGGGATTTCTTTCAGTGCATGAGAATCGGTTCCCCGAAAGACAGTTGTTTCCACTTTACCGAGTGACTTCCATGCCAATACCACTTCATCGACCCATGGTGATTCGATATCTAAAATGTAATGAGAAGGAGATTGGGATGCATTAAGCAGTTCGAACTTAACCCAAACAAACCGTTTCCAATATCCAAAATTGTATCTCAATTCCTCTGGTTTGGACCATTCCACCTCGTCGTTTAGCACTTGCTCTAAGGTTAAATTCTGAAAGCTATATTGGATGATAGGCCTTTCTGGTAATTTTGATGTGCAACTAATGATGGAAAAAAATGCAATTAGTAGCCATAGAATCTGTTTCAAAACCCTTCGGATCATTTGATGGCCCTTTCACGTTCCTGTTTCATTGGATGAAAAAAATTAACTGGAGATGATTCAAAATTAGAAATAAAACTTCATTGCCAGAATTTTTAATGATCTGATACCATTGCCTTTCCAAGGAGATACGTACATGTCAGCAAAGTTTGAAATCTACAAAGACAAAGCAGGAGAATTCCGATTCCGACTCAAGGCAGCCAATGGTGAAATCATTGCCTCTAGTGAAGGATACTCATCAAAACAAGCGTGCGAAAATGGCATCAAATCTGTAAAAGCGAATGCCGCAGATGCAGGAATCGACGATCAAACGTAAGAACAGCAATAATCAGTTACTGTTTCAATTTTTAATTTGAACTTGGATCCAGCAGGGACTTCAAAGGTAGCTTGTCCGTTAATTTGAAGCCATGTTTCGGATCCTGGTAACAATACAGATAATTTACCAGATTGGATTTCCATAATCTCTTTCTGATCCGCTCCAAATTCATACTCTCCTGGCATCATGATCCCAAGTGTTTTTTTCTCTCCATTGGGGAATAAAACGGTACGACTTGTGACCTTTCCATCATAGTAAATATTTGCAGATTTTAGTACTGTTACGGATGTAAATGAACTCATACAGACAAGATTTCGAAGCAAGGGATGGCTTCCAAGTGATTTCTCAACCAATTCCTTGGGAAATTGGTCCAAAAAGTGTTTGCGAAATTCAGATTAACAGGAACGGTGATGACAGTGCCACCAAAGATTCCCAATAAATCCGATAACAAAAAGCAATTAGCTAGGGAGAGATCCACGGAGAGAATTTTGGCCTCTGCGATTGTCCTTTTCTCCAAACACGGATTTGCCCAAACAACAATGGAAATGATTGCAAACCATGCAAAAATTTCGAAAGGCTTAGCTTATAATTATTTTAAGAGCAAAAATCAAATCTTTGAACAAATCATTGATACCCATTTAGCAAAACAGGAAAGATTCTACAACAATATCCCACCTAACTTATCTGCGAAAGAGTATGTAAGAGAGTTTTTCATTCGTTCCATCCAATTTGCAAAGGAAGAACGGAAAACGATGGTTTTGATATCGGTATGTTTATTCCAACCAAGTGCCGTTTCCCTTTCCAAAAAAATGATCGAAAATGTGGAGAGACGGTTTGCTCCTTTCAAAGAAGCCATGCGGGAACGATTTAGGGCTTATGGGATCAAAGACCCTGATAAAGAAATGATTTTCATCAAAACATTTTTACATGGTGTGATCATGAGCCAACATTTCAATGATACAACGACTTGTACTCCCACAATCATTGAAATGCTTCTCGAACGTTACGATTCTAAATAAGAGAACGACTACTCCCCTACTCCACCTGGAATTTTTAAGATCAACAAATTGGTAGTCGCAGTGGCTAACAATTTATCTTTTTCCGTTCGCATCTCTCCCACCATATGAATCGTTGAAAATCCTTTTGCTTCGATTGTTGCTTTTACGATCACCTTTTGGCCTACTGCAACTCCTCGGATGTATTGGATATTCATATCGATTGTCGTTGTTGGGCGTTTTGCCACCAAATAACTAAGAGGTCCAAACGCATTATCAAATGCGGCAGCGATCACTCCGCCTTGCATCATTCCCATTGGATTTGTTTGGTCTTCCGTAACTGGAAATGAAACAGTAATACTTTTCCCTTTTGTGTAGGAAATGATCTCAGCATTCATCGCTACAAAAATGGGAGGTGGAACTGTGATTTTTCTACCACCATGATTAAAATTTTCGGTCATTTCTTGTAAAATGGCCTGGGTTTCCTCTGTGCTTAGTGTTTGCATAAATTCCCTACTTATGTTACCAGCAGTAACATTCCTTGATCCAAAAGCAAGAAAAAATGTTGCCAATGGTAACTTATTTTCCAGAATATCTTTGTGAGAAAAAATACCTACCACCATGGAGATTTAAAAAATTCCATCATTAAATCCTGCCATAAACTCCTTCAAAAAAAAGGGATGGCCGATTTTACGCTAAGGGAGGTTGCCAATTTATCTGGAGTTTCTCATGCAGCTGTTTACAGGCATTTCCAACATAAAGACGAAGTCTTAGAGATTTTGTCTGCGATTGGATTTGATCGATTGGCTTCCTTACAGAAAAAAGTCGCAAAAGACAAAAAGAATCCCGACGAATACTTTGTAAAACTAGGACTTGTCTACATCCAATTTGCTCTGAAAAATCCCAATTATTATAAACTGATGTTCCAAACCAAACGAGAAAAAGAATCCAAACAATTGAAACAATCAAAACTGAGATCGTATGCAGTACTCGTACACGGTTGTCGTTTTTACCTGAAGACCAAAAAGAGAAAGGAAAACCACAGGAGTTTTGCACTCATGTCTTGGTCTCTTGTCCACGGATTTAGCAATTTAAGTTTAGAAACCAATTTCCCACTTTCCGAAGGCAAACGATTGAACCAAAGCCAAATCGAGTTAGCAGAAACAATGCTTCGTTATGCAACTTAAAACTTTCACTTAAGAACGATCCAATTTAAGAGAGTTTCACTTCCTCAAATTTCTCCAAAAATTCAGAGATTTCTCTCACAAACTTCATTGGATTTTCTTTCCCATATTCCGTGTAGAAAAACATTTTTTGTCCATCATTTGCATTGGTACAATTTTTCACTTCATCGAGTTGTAAGTACAAATTCCCCGTTTTTTTATGCCGATAGAGTTTCATACAATCCCTACCTGAAACCGATTCGAATTCATTTTTGTTTTTTCCATCCACTGCTTCCAAATCCGTTGTAAACCTTCTTCCAAACAATCTGGCGAAGTTAAATGTGAAATTTTGGAAAACGTAGAATGGGACAAACTTCTTTCGCTCCAAATTTTAAATTCTTCAAACGAAGTTTTTGTATGTACCTTATTCTTTAATTGTACTGTACTACTAGGGACGTAACAAGAATCCAATGCTGGTTTGGAATCCTTTGCGGTGTTGGTTTGGATTTTAATGCCCTTTGTTTCTGGTGTAAGACTTGGATTTTTTTCCGGGCCTTGTGGTTGGAATTGAAGGATGGGTTTTAAAAATCGTCTCCTTCCATCAAAACCAGTTTGTTCTAGTATCCCTAGTTTTTTCAGTGATGTGATGAGTCTCGAAATGGTATCTGCTTTGAGCCCAAGGATTTCACTGAAGTAACGATTCGATGCAAAACAACCACCGTTGTCATGCAAGGAAACAATTTCAGCAAACAGTTTTGTTTGGCTATGGGATAAGTTTAGGTTTTCAATCCAAACGGGGATCCATATTCCTTTTCGGTTTGTTTTCATTTTAGGTTCCTTTTCCAAACCCACACAACTCCGGCTACGAGTGTTTGGTTATATTTAGCCGATACATCGCAAGGATGTATTGTCCCCTACTCTCATGATCTGAAGTTTTGCATGAAAGCAAACAAACCTTCGGTCATAGAAAGAAGAAACGTTTTGGAAGTTCTTACGAACGTCCATCGGAACTTTTGGTAAAATTCCGGGTTGAACTAAAACGGCATAAGTGGTAGAGCCGTGTCCGGTTGTGTGCCCCGAACGTTCCCTACATGTACAGATCTCTCCAATTTGTCAATGGAAAAAATGAGACATAATTCTCCTTGGGTCTCATTAGGACCTTGGGGGGAGTGTAAGAGGATTGGGACTGGACCGGAGAGGTTTACTAAGGTTTGGATGAGAGGATTTTTTGTGTTGGAAAAGTCCCTGGGTTGCTACCACACTTCCCAGGGTTTTTGTTCAACCCAGTTAAGGATTGAGTACAAGATAGTTTATATTGGAAAACAGTACAAGTTTTTTTCTATTTAAACCTTAAAAAAAGTTACCGATCTGAATTCGTTTTTGAACCATCTTTACTTCTTATACTTTCGAATTGTTTCTTCTAAGATTGCCTTTTCATTTTGTAAAACAGAAATCTTTTCTTTGATTTTCGCTAATTTTGATTTTAAATCTTTTAGTTCTAGTTGTTTGAGTTTCGGTTTTGTTTTGGATGGTTTGGTCGGTTTTAGGGGTCGTACGTATTCACGAAGGTCATTTCTGGAAGGGAAGTCACCTTTTTTCTCGAGACCTTTGATGAGGTAATCAATGGCTTTTTTGCGATTTGAAACATCGAGTGGAGCAATTTCAGTGAATAGGCTCGTTGGGATTTGGTAAATGGGATGAGATTTATCTACATTTGCGTTAAGGCTCGTTTCCTTTAAAATCTCAGCATGTGCGATTTTAGTTTTTACCCACTGTGCCGATTTATGAATTCTTTTTGCTAATTGTTCGTTGGTTTCCTTGTGCCTATTTTTTAGCTCTTGGAGGGATAGGGCAAGGTCAGATTCTGATAAGTCTTCTCTTTGGAGGTTTTCAACCAGTTTGATTTCTGGTAATTTTGTGATGTCGATTTGTTCTACGTTTTTGACTACAGCAGGAATCGTTTTGGATTTAAGTAGTTTGTGAGCGCGGTATCTTCTTTCTCCGTTGATGAGTTCATACTTACCTGCCTTTTTTCTGACCACAATAGGTTGTAGTAACCCATATTGGGATATGGAGTCGGCAAGTTCTCGTATGCTGGCATCATTAAACGTTTTTCTAGGATTGTTTTCTGTGATGATTTGATCCATTGGAATATCAATGGTCTGGTGTTGGTTTGCGTTTTCAGAACTTAAAAATGGATTGAGTGAGGATGTTCTGTTGGAAGCTTTGGATAGAATATCTGCAGGATTGAAGTTAGTTTTGTTTTTCATAATTTTTGTTTCAGGTACGCCGGCGTACCTTATTTAAGAATCTCCGCTAAATTTTCGAAAGCTTTCCAAGGAGCACTTCCTTCTTGAAGAGGTTTACCAGTCTCTGTTCGGTCCCTAATACCTTCGTTTTTTGGGATCGGTTCTAGAATTTTTAGAGATTTGATGTTTCTTAATTTATCCAAAAGATCCATTTGTTTTTGGGATGTTCCCCACTGAGAGGGGAGGATCATTACAGACTTTTTTTTGCTTTGTTCATCGAATCTTTCTGCTTCGCTTACTTTTTTTAATACTTGGGCAACGGTGCGGACAGCCCATTTGGAGGGAGTAACCGGAACAAGAATTACTGAAGCTGGTAAGTAGGATGTGATGTTTTCAGAGGAACCAGATCCGGGTGTGTCTATGACAACGTAGTCGTATTTAGTTTTCGAAAGAACATTCTTTAGTCTTGGGATGATGGAAAAATCTTTGGAGGCAAGGTAACTCAAATCGGAGAGTTCTATGATAGAAGGTAGCACATCTACATTATTTGATTTTTTAATCGATTCGGCGAGAGTGGTTTCTGCATTTAAGACGGACAACGTATTCCCAGAGTCAAAAAACTCAACTGGTTCCTCGGGGAAAAAGAAGTCGGAAAGGTCCGCTTGCGGGTCCATATCAATGGCAAGAGTAGAACCTTTTTTGGAAAGAGCAAGTGCGAGGTGAATTGCAGTGGTGGATTTGGAGGTTCCACCTTTGATATTGGCAACAGTAATGATTTTCATTGCAGATTTATTTTTTGGTTCCTACTTTTGGATGCAATGAAAATTAAATTTTTAGATTTAATTTTTAAAAAGTACGCCGGCGTACCTTGTGACTGGATCATCAATTCAAGAAGTTTGGTAGAGTAGGATGTCCCTGCGCAAAGGATCGTAGTGGAAAACGGTAACCTGAAGGGTTATCGTTTGGAGCGAAGAGCTTGGTCGTTTTGGAACGAAAGTTTTGGAATGGGAAGATTCGATGCGCCCAAAGAAAGAGAAAAAATGAGGATGGGAATAGAAAAATTCTTGTACTATTTTGGATCAGTTTTAAGATTATCTCAACCCTTTCACTGGGTGATGTAAACTTTCTGGATTGTGTGGAAGCAGTCCAGAAAGACTCTCTTCCCTCCCCTATTCAAAATCAAGTTCGTTACCAAAGAGTCTGAAATTTGAGAGATTTGGCATATAGATATTATGTCGCATTAGGCTTGACAAAAAAATCCATTCTGGTGATTAGAAGCAAGAGAGTAGGGGCGAGTGTCCTCATACTCTTGTGCGGTCTTCCACAATATACCGCAACATACATCACCTGGGATTCCTATGAATTCCAAACATGGACGTTTTTAAAAAACTTCCGAATGAATCAACCGTTGCGATAGCTTTGCTTTCTTCGTAACGGAAAAATCCAAAGAACATTTTGTTTTTTGGGCACCGAAGGTCTCTGTTGGATAAGAGAGGAAGGATGAAAGGGAAAGAGAGAACGGGAGTTTGGGTAGCACAATGGATGTATGATTTGGATTTAAATCCGAATCAAATTCGATTGTATGCTGAAATTGTATCATTGGATGCAAAGGAAGGTTGTTATGCATCCAATGAGTATTTTGCAAAGATACTGCATTTGAAAGCGGATACAATTTCTAGGTTGGTCTCGCAGTTGAAAGCGAAAGGCCTCCTTGTGCAAACTCGCTTTGATGGTAGGAAACGATTTTTAAAACCCGTATTGCAAGAAATGAAAGGTTCGGAAGATAGTCCAAGGCTGAATCAATTGGATCAGGGTGCGAAGCGAGTAGGGGAGAGTGTTGGAAACGCATCCAAGGCAGAATTGGTTCGGAGTACGACCTCTTATCATACAGTACAAAAACAAAACCATATACATATGAAACGAGAACCATCGGCTGAAGAAAAGTGGCGAGAGTTCAAACGGTGGATGGCAGAGACAATGTCTGATTCAACTAGGTTGTCCCTTGCCAAACTGAAAAGTCCGGAAGAACTAACGGGGTTACAACAACGCTATTGGGAACGTTGGCTTGCCACCCCGAAATCTTAGAGGTTATTTGACTTGGGTGATGTCTTGGCGGAATTGGGATCTGCCACCTGGGTATTCAATGAGGTACAAACATTGGCAATTTTCCCATGCTGGGCTTGGGAGAAAAAAACCTCCTTCTTCCGATTGGCAAGAATCTTGTTTGGGTTTGATTTTGTGAGAAGCGATCAGGCGCCCCAAGTCTTTGATTTCTGTTTCTGAGAGCTCTACGGATTCATTCTCTAACAAAATGCTTGTTAGTTTAGGTGAAGTGGAAAGAAGGTTTGTTGCGTTTACGCAAGTGGTTCTTCGCATTGCTAAACTACCAGATTCAATCGCTTGTTCACTCGCTTTTGCAGAGACTGCTGCATAAAATACTTCGGATCCATCTTTTTGTTTCCATCCGGATTTCCAAGGGGTATAAGTGTGGCAATTGAAGAGAAAAAGAAGAAGTGAAATGGTTAAGAATCTCATGTTGGAATTGTAACCATTGAGAAGCCTTTGTCAATGGAAAGAGTCATCCATGAGGATGGGGTTTTGTTAATTTATTGAAAAATAACAGTTTCGTTTCAGATTAGGAACTAACCAAAATGAGTTTATTCAAACCAATCCCTTTTTTTTCAGGCCCCATGGTGCAGTCCTTTATGGCTTCCTTTAAGTCAAAGGCAGACAAATCGTATGGGAAAAATCTCGAAGGAGAGTGGAGATCGGTCAGAACAAAAAAAGGAGTCACACTCCTTGCAAGGATTCATGACGTTCCAAGTCCGAAAGGCATTGTGATTTTGGTGCATGGTTGGGAAGGGAGTATCCATTCCAGCTACATCATTCGGACCACCAAACATTTTTTAGCAAAAGATTATTCTGTCTATCGGTTGAATCTCCGAGACCACGGAGACACCCACCATTTAAACGAAGGGATCTTTAACGGAAGTTTACTCGAAGAAACATATGATGCGGTACTCACATTAGCAAAGTCAGTGAAGTCCAAACTTCCCGTGTATTTGGCTGGGTTTTCCCTGGGTGGAAATTTTGTTTTAAGAATGGCGGGCAAACATAGTACGGCAAAAGCGGAAGAGAAAATCCCAGGGCTCAAACATTGTTTTGCCTTTAGCCCAGCTCTTGATCCAAAACGGGCCACCATCAAAATGGATGAGCATCCATTCCTACGGAAATATTTTTTAAATTCATGGAAATCATCTTTAGAGAAAAAAGGACAACTGTTTCCCCATTTGTATTCCTTTCATGATTTGGATAAATACCAATCGGTCATGGAGTTAACAGAAAAAATGGTGAAGGAGTTTTCTCAGTTTCGTTCTGTAGATGAATACTTTTTATCGTATACTTTGTCCGATCTTTTTTTCAGAACCATCAAAGTCCCAACGACCATTTTGACATCTATGGATGATCCAGTCATACCATGGAAAGAGTTCACAGAAATTCCAAGTTCAGCTTACATCGATGTGGTCATTGAAGCAAAAGGTGGTCACTGTGGTTTTATTGAAGACTGGAAACGATCTTCTTATTATTGGAGGATTATGGAAAAGAAGATGGGTTGATCTCTTCCCAAATCTCTTTCCAATACTCTCCCCATTTGGATTTTTCTGAGGTCCAAAATTTTTGAAAAAATAAATCTAATAATTCACGATTGGAAAGGATGTTGAGTAATTTTTTTCGGTCCAATTGTTTTGGTCCTTGTTCCAGTAAGATTTCGAAATCATGTGTAATTGAGTCCGAAACTTTGGAGCGGTAAGATTTGTTCCCTTGTAATTGTTTGTGTTTCTTGTGGAAAACTGGGTGCACAAGTGCATAAAAAATTTCTTTTCCTTCCATTCGTTTTTCATCACTGCGAGTGAGCTCTTCTCTCAAATTGTTTGTGAGACCACGAGTGGGTTTCCAGTACGAGAGATCAAAAAACGAGTGTAAGGATTTTTGTTCGCGGCTTGTGAACATTACAAGTGGGATGGAAAGAGTCCAACCAATCCAAATGGGCATCGTTAAGAAAAATAACATCAGAGAATAAGAGTAACTGATATAAGCAGAAACAAGCCCCAGGATGGTGATTCCAAAAAAGGAAGAAACCACATAGGAGAAAGGGTAACTTGATTCCGCATCCCGATTCTGGGGTCCCCAGGAGATCTTTTTGTTTAAGAAGATAGACACCACAAAAATGCTATGGTAAATCATATAGATAGGTGCGATGAGAATAGAAAATAAAGTCTCTAAAAAGAAGGCCGGAAACTTTAGGAAGATTTGTTTTAACGGTAAACTTAAGTAACTGAGAACCCTAGGCAAAAAGAGTAGGAGTAAGGAAAGATACAAAAGTTTTAAATATAAAGGGTCATAAATCTGTGCTTTAAAGTATTCGAACTCTTCAGGAAGCATGGAGTAGTTTAGGAACTTACTTTCTTCGATATAATTCCACAAACTAAGTAGGATATAACATAACCATATGGGTGAATTGAGGTAAGATAAAATTCCATTTAAAATGTGGATTCGATTGATAAAGGGAATTTTCTTTCCAAATAAAAACCAAAAATGTTGTAAATTCCCTTGGCACCACCTCTGGTCTCGTTTTAACACATCGATGATATTTGGTGGATTCTCTTCGTAACTTCCTTCGAGTTCATAAGCACATAAGACTTCGTATCCAGCCTTTCGCATGAGGCTTGCTTCGACTGTATCATGGCTTAAGATTTTTCCACCAAGCCCACCATATTCAGGGAGATGAGGGAGAGCGCAGTATTCCATAAAGGGTTTGATGCGTAAGATGGCATTATGGCCCCAATAACTGTTGGCATTGATCTGCCAAAAACTAGCACCTTTTAAGAAATAAGAACTAAAGAGATAGGAGGAAAATTCAGTTAATTTTTGAAAGAGAGTTGTGGCACGGAATAATTTAGAATTGGTTTGGATGATGCCTGCCCTTGGGTTTTGTTCCATCATCGCAATGAGTTGGACAATGATTTCTCCACTCATCAAACTATCAGCATCTAGTATGATCATGCACTCGTATCGATTGCCCCAACGACGGCAAAAATCAGCGATGTTACCACTCTTTCCGTTGAGGTTACTTTTTCTCCTTCTGTAATGGAATTTTTGATAGTTCCCAGTGGATTCACATAACTCAAGATAAGCAGCTTCTTCCTTGATCCATTTTTCAGGAGTTCTTGTATCACTTAAGATAAAAAAATCTAATTTGGGAAGGGAGTGGTATTTCTCGAGTGATTCATAAATCACTTTGATCCTTGCAAAGATCGAGACTTCATTTTCTTCATAGACTGGCATGACAAGGGCAACCGGGACACGATCGATACTTGGAAAGTCCAATTCCTTCTCTGGGATTTTTTTTGCTTTGAGTAATGGATCACCCTGTTTCAAAAGAGAAATCAAAAATCCAAAAAGAGAAGTGGTTGCCCCATAGGATAACATGGGCAAAAGAAAAAGTAAGGTGATGAATTGGTAGTATTCGGTTAATTCAACTCCACCAAAGGAGATGATTTGGGCAAAGGTAGTGAGCCCAATGATGATGGGTATCATGAAGACTGTAAAAAATAAAATTCGATGGATTTGGATCATAATAACCTAAAGATGATGAGGTAGTAGAGGGCACTCCAAAGGAAAATGGAAACTAAAACGAAGATGGGTTTAAAGGAACTGATGATGGATTCCTTTGACTTGATAGGATCGGTTTTCCAATCAGAATCCTTGGGGACCATCGAACCAAATTGCCAAGCTCTGTTTGGGAATGGAAGTGGAGATTCCATACTAATTTTGTTTGCGTTTATATAACCCATCCAAAGAGACCAATCCCTATCCCACTCATAAGATAGGTTAGTGTTTTGGAAAAATTGGGAAAGAGTATTCGAAATACTATATTCATTTTGAATTCCCGATAACAAAAGGTAGGTTCGCAATCGTTCACTGAACTCAGCTTCGTACAAAGTTTTATTTGGAGATGCCATCTCTATAGATCCATGTTTCTGTGATTTTTTGATTTTCTTTCTCCAAATAAACATTCCAAGTAGAAACATCGATTGGCGACGAGTGCCAAATTTGTAATCTCCATTGGTCAAGTTCACGGATCTTTTCGATTTTATAACGAATTTGATCCGGTGGGATCATATCATTTTTGATGATGGCTTTGAGCTCTGTTTTTGGATCTAGTGCTTTTAGATTATCACCAGTAAAATAAAGTGTTAACATCTTTTCTTTTGGAAAGAGAGGGTCAGTCCCTTTGTAATAGGATGATGACTTTCCCAGACGGTGTGAGTCTGGAGATTTTTCCGTATAACTCAATTTATACTGGTATTCGTATCCTTCATTCAAATTGGGAGGGATGTTTGGTTCCCAAAAAATAGTTACGTTGTCATCCGAATCCAGATTGGTTGTAAATTCCAATAGGTATAAGTCCCCTTTGCCCCAATCACCCTTTGGTTCTACCCAAAGGCTTGGCCGACGGTGGTATTGTAATTTTTCATCTTGGTAACTTTTGAATTTTCGATCTCGTTGGATGAGTCCAAACCCTTTGGGATGGTTCAGTTCGATATTTGTGAGTTTGGTTTTTTTGGGATTGATGAGTGGTCTCCATTCCCAGTTGTCTTCTCCAAGATAAGTGAGAAGTCCATCAGAGTCATGGATCTCTGGGTGGATGTTGCCAAGGATGGGGATATTGGATTCTCCATAGAGAAACATGGATGTGATGGGAGCAAGTCCCAGTCGTTTGATTTTTTTACGTAGGTAAATTTTAGCACGCACATCAATGGTTGTGATCTCACCAGGTGTAACAAAAAATTCATACGCACCGACAACGGATTCACTATTCATAATGGCATAGATCAAAATGGAGGAATCTTTTTTCTCAGGGCGTTTGATATAGAAACTTTCAAAGATAGGGAACTCTTCTTTTCCATCAGGGCCAGTGTTGATGGCAAGTCCTCTTCCCGATAAACCATAGACTTGGTTTTTGGACAAGGCACGGAAATAAGAAGAACCTTGGAAGACTAAGAATTCTTCCAAAGCCTCCTTTTGGTTGATGGGATAGTGAACTCGAAAGCCAGTGTATTGGAGTTTTTTACTTAACTCATAAAAATCATCTGTGAGGGGAAGGTTCCCAAAATGAAAGCGAGAGGAATCATAAGGGATCTCTACTGGCTTTTCTCCAATCACTTCATAAATTTTGATCCCATTACTGTAGATATGGCCTGGGTGGAAAAAATGCAATTGGTAGGGGAGTGCTAAATTTTTCCAAATCGCAACATCAGGTTTGTATTCGATTTGCCTATAATCTTCAAAACTGATTCCATCAAGTCCTGGAATTTTGTACACAGGCGTTGGAACATATTTTGATTTCAATTTTTCCTTTGCCATTTGGTCGGCAGTGTTGAAATCAAAAACTTCAGAATTAGGTGTGATCGCAAAGAGAGAAATGAGTGCTTGGAAGGTAAGATTATTTTTCTTAAAGATAACGGCAACACATAACAAAATCGCAATAATAGCAAAGTATATGTTTAATTTCTTCATATGATGTAGTCTTTTGAATGATCGCGATAGGTCATTCAAATTCTTGTATGTAGTAAAATACTTTCACTAAACATGGATTAAGCAATAGGAATATATTTTTCAGTTGCATGATTCAATTCCTTGTATAACATTCTCCCAACTTATGAAGTACCATTTGAAATTGTATTGTTTCGTTCTTTTACTTTTTGTCGTAAATTTTGTGAGTTGTTTGAGTGAAGAAAAATCAGAGAAAGTATTCGGTACATCTGTCCTCACTTCCAATAAACCCCAAACGTTTAAAAAAATTGCTCCCTTAACTTCCAATTCAATTGGATCCAGAAAAAATCTGTATGAGCAAGGTTGGGCTGTGATTCCTTCCGGGAAAAAGGCAATCGACCTTTCCAAAGAGAATCTAATGAGTGCAAACGTTGCGAAAGCGATGGTGCTTGTGAAATTAAAAAAACGAAGCGAAGATTTCCCGGGCAAACTAGGTAACACGATGAATGCTGTCAAAAATTGGACAAAAGACGGGTATTCGGAAGGAACAAGAAGGACAGAAGATATTTATGATGCAGGTGTAGAGCTTTCGAAAGAAGAGTGGAAACTCTCCAAATCCAGTTTTAGTGAAGCAGGCAGTCGATTTGTATTAGGTTATGTGTATTTAGTTCCAAGAGTTAAATCGGACATCGATCTTTTAGATAAAGAACTGAGTCGGTATGCGGATGCTCGTAATCAAAAATCTGGCCAACTGAACCAACTGTTTACATCCACTCTGAAAACCAATTCGAAGAATGTAATGAACTCATGGGGTGATTCCTTTAAAAAAGCATCCGATGAATTCACTCGTAATTACGAAGAATCAGGTGAGAGAGACAACGCACTCCTTGCCCTCATTGATATTTTCCAAGGTTATACGGTTGCTTTGAAGGAAGTAGTTGTTTCACCCATCACCAAAACAACTGTGAATACAGGTGAACTTTTACTCGTCAATGGAGTATACGTTCCCCTTTCACAAGGGATGAATTTTTCTTCGAATGCTCTCGTTTCCACAGGGCTTGTTTTTTATTATGGATCAAAAGCTGGTTACCGAGTATTTTCTCCAACACTCGAAGCAGGGATGTTTAGTTCGATCGGGATTCTCTCTGCATCGGCAACTGTTCCTACTTACACTTCCGGAACATCGATTGCACTCTTTAACCAAGTGACCTCTGTTGCGGCAACTACGGCTGGTGGTGCCATTGGTGCGACAGGTGGAGTGGGTTATGAATCAACTGCCTATGCCACTGGGCTCACATATGATCTCACAACAGGTGTAGCAGAAGCAGGGATGTATACAATGAGTTCTGGGATTGTGTTAGGTTACTCGGCACTCACCGTCTTACCTCCTCAAATTTTACTCACAGCAGTCGATGGACCAATCCTCATCATGTATGATGGACCAAGGGTTGTGATTGCCTATGTGAAAGGAAATTATTTGGACGAAGAGGATATCCCTACAGGTACTGTAATCAACTTAGAAGAAGCCAAAAAGAAAGGGAAAGTGAAAATTCTATCAGATGATCCTAAACTCATCAAAAAGGTACTCGATGCCGAGATGTCAGAACAATTGAAACGTTCCAAAAAATTAGAGGCGCAAGCGAAATGAAATTCAATCAAATTAAGAAACCAATCCTTGGACTCATTTTAGGTCTTTCCATTTCGTATTGTGCAAGCTCGGACAAGAAAGCAGAAGATCCATTAAAGAATACCAAAAAACTTGTGATCGAAGGTCATAGCTCTTTGTACTACCAAGGTGCATTGCCAGTCAAAGGTACAAGCATTAAGTTTATCCCACCGATGGAAGAAGCATCGATTACGGTTCTCAGAATGCGCTATGATTTTGCTGCCGAACAATTTTCCAAATCAATCCTCAAAGCATCTGAATCGGTTGTGATTGTCAAAGAAGGAACGAAGATGAGTTGGAAAGCAGCTGGCAATATCAATGACAAAGGAGAACAGGTCCAGAAGTACTTAAGTGAAAACGCAACGAAACCTGGTCTCTTCATCATGTATACGTCTGTTGCGGAATCTTATGGCCTCATAGGATCATCATTTGATCGAGGGAAACAAAGTCACGAAGCAGTGATTGCAAAATCAGCGGAGATTCGAAAGGAGTGGGATGAATGGGCAGAGATGCAACTCAACCGAGAGATGCCAAAGGATACATCTCCCTCTGCCAAAAAAAGATTCCAAAAGTACCAAGAGAATTTCCAAAAAGATTTTGAATCCACTGTCTATGGTTACATTGATTTAGATGAAGCATTAAAAAATTCTTGGAATGAATCCTACGAAGACTTTCGAAAAGGTGGTTTTTTTAGTCGCAATTCTGAAATCAATGAGATTCGGTCTGCTGTTTCTGAAAGTATATTTGGAAGTTGGAAAGAAACCATTTTCCAATATGGAAAAGATACAAAGGAAGAGTTAGGGAAAGCCAAGGGAGAAATTGAAGCCATTGCAGACAAAGATGAAGGCATACCCACTGCATTGCTAAAATCTTTTTCCAGAGCAACCAAAGCAATTTTGTATGACAGTATTATCAAACCGATTAGTAAGTTTGCTTTATTATCCGTTGGGTATGTGACTTGGAATGGACTCATCTATCCTGTTGCTTTGGGTACGAATGCAGCTGGAACCACCATGTATGGGTTAGTCGAGACAATTACATTAACAGGGAAAGGTGTTGTGTATTTGACAGCACCTAGTATTGAACTCGTTCTTGGTTCTATCATCAATAGTACAGAAGTTGTGGTACATGAATCTGTCCAGTCGCTCGATAAGGGCGCTAAAGTCACATCCGCTATGTCTAGAAAGTCATCTGCATACTCCGTGAAGTCTGCTGCCTTTGTCACTGAGTCGTCAGGAAAGTACATCCTTGCACCTATGAGTTATGTGGGTGTGACGGCAGGCCAAACAGTCTTAGGGGGAGGGCTTGCCGTGACGGGTACAGTCGCTGGAGGAGCTGTCGCTGGGGCTTCTGGCACCACTGAGGTCGTTACCTATGCTTCCACCAAGGCTACGTCCGCCACAGTGGGTGTAGTGGGCTCTGCTGCTTCGTTTGGAGTGGGTACGGGTTATGGAGTCTACCAAGTTGGCAAAGCGATTGGTGTGCCATCGGGTGTCGCTGTGGGAACAGGAATCGTACTCAGTTATGAGTTCATGGCACAGATCTCTGCCCATTCCATTTTAGCAGCAGCCGATTGTACATATTTAGTGTTATCCCTTGAAGGTGGTAAATGGGTTGTTTATGGAGTGAAAGATAATTCTAAAAAAGCGGCAAGGTTATTGTCGGGAGCTGTTATTGACTTAGACCAAGTCAGGAAAGAAGGTGGGACCATTGTAAAAGTTCCAATGGAACCTGGCGAAGTAGAAAAAATACTAGGTAAAAAAAAGAAAAAGTAAACGATAGGTGAATGCCAAAAGGACTTAGAAAAATCCTTATCATTGAAGATTCTGAACTGCAAAGGAAAGTTCTCAGCAGGTGGATTACCAAAAATGGTTACATTGCAATTGAAGCTGAAACCATTTCAGAAGCACGGGAAAAAATACTCAATGAACCAATCGATGTAGTATTACTCGATTGGGAATTGCCAGATGGCAACGGCATTGAATTAATTTCGGATATACTCTCTACATCTCCCGTTGGTTGGCTTCCCATCATTATGGTAACAGGCCATACAGAACCCGAATATTTTAAAATCGCGATAGAAGCAGGGGCAACAGATTATATCACCAAACCTGCCAAAGAAATCGAATTACTCGCAAGAATTTTTAGTGCCTTACGTATCAAAGCGTTACATGACCAATTGCGTGAAACTGCGATCCGAGATGTGATGACCAATCTATATAATAGACGTTATATGGAAGAAAGGATCGAACAGGAATTCCAACGTTGCAAAAGGCATAATAGCCTATTATCATTGGCAATGATTGATCTCGATAAATTTAAGAATATCAACGACACATTTGGGCATGAAATTGGAGACCAAGTGATCAAACAATTGGCCCATGCATTAAAAACTAGTTTTCGAAAATCCGATATCATCTCTCGGTTTGGAGGGGAAGAGTTTGTCATCCTATTCCCAGAAACGGGTGTTGCCGATGCGACAAGAATCTTAGACCGCGTGAGAGAGAATGTTTCCAAACTGGAAATGAAATCGGATACAGATCAGATTTTCCATTTTACGTTTAGTGGTGGCGTTGCTGGTGGAGATTTAACAGAATTTACTTCGAATCATGAATTGTTAAAAATCGCGGATAAAAATTTATACGAAGCAAAGTCTTCTGGACGTAATAAAATCGTTAGCTAACATATCTGATTATCCACTTGAACATTCATCATTCTTTTTACCAATTAACCCCCGATACGATTTTAAATGCGATCGAATCCCTTGGGTATGAAACAACCGGAAGGTATTTTGTATTAAATAGTGTTGAGAATCGTGTTTACGATATCGAAACTGTGAAAGCAGGAAGGATTGTTGTTAAATTCTATCGACCAGGGAAATGGAACCAAAAACAAATCCTAGAAGAACATGCTTTTTTACAAGAGTTAGCGGCAGAAGAAATCCCTGTTCTTGCACCGATCGCAATTGATGGAAAAACACTCTTCGAATGGGAAGGAATTTACTTTGCCATTTGGCCTTTACGCAATGGAAGGATTGTAGAAGAAATCCAATCAAACGATTTGGAACGAGTGGGAGCACTCCTCGGAAGGATCCATTCTGTTGGGAAACGAAGTCAGATCAAAAGTAGACCATCACTTGATATACCAAGTTATGGACTCACTGCGCTGCAATATATCTTGGATCAAAAATTCATCACGAATCAAACTTTGGCGGAACGGTACGAAAAAAATGCCCGCAGTGCTTTCTCAATCTTTGAATCATTAACAAACGAATACCAAATCCCTTCCCAAAGGATTCACGGAGATTGTCACAAAGGAAATTTATTAATCTCACCTGATGGGTTTAGCATTTTAGATTTTGATGATTTTTTACATGGACCCATTGTTCAAGATTTTTGGATGTTACTTCCGTTTGGGGAAGCAGATCGTAAACATGAGTTCTTTGATTTTTTTGCTGGTTACTGTATGTTTGCAGACTTTGATGAAAATTGGCTCAAATTAATTGAACCATTGCGAATTATTCGATTCATCCATTATGCAGCATGGATTGGAAAACGTTGGGAAGACCCATCGTTTCCCTCTCTTTTCCCTCATTTCGGAACAGAAGAATATTGGTTAAAAGAAACATTAGATTTAGAAAATGCCAATCGTGATTTAGATGATGCCAATCCTTCTCCCAATGCACCGAAAGAAAACACAGAACCAGAAATGACGAATAAAGATTTTTTTTGGGATTGGGATAACTAAGATTTAAAGAAGGTGTGAAAGTGCCACAGCCAAGGCATGGGATACATTCAATGAATCGATTTTGTTTTTCATAGGGATGTAACCAATCATATCCGATGCATCGATTACACTTTCTTCAATCCCATTTGCTTCATTGCCAATGATGAGGACGAGGTTCTCTTGTTTTCCCATCTCTTGGATGGTTTTTGTTTTTGGAATGTGATCTGAATTTTCCTTGGGAAGGGCGAGTGCGATCACTTTCGCAGACCTCTTCTTCATTCGGTGAATCGATTCGGGTAGGTTGGCTGATTTTGCTACCTTCAATTGGAAGATTGCACCCATGGAGACTCTGACAGAACGTCTGAGGTAGGGTGAGGCTGACTTGGTATCGAATAGAACCGATTGGATGCCAAATGCTGCTGCACTGCGAAGGATGGAGCCTATATTTTCACTATCAACGATTGCATTCAGGATAAGGATGGGAAACGTTAGGTCTTCTTCTTTTACCCATTTTTGTTTCCCAACTGCCATAAACCCTTGGTGCACATGGAACCCAATGGTTTCTTCAAAGATGGATTTATCGGCAACAAAACACTTCTCTTCATTTTGTAATTTGGATGTGATGAGGTCTTTGTGTTTTTGCCAATATTTCTCTGTGCAAAAAACCGATTGGACTTCAAAATCTGATAAAAGCAATCTAACGGCTGTTTTTTCATGATCCGCAACGAATGTATCAGAAGGGGATTCCTTCGATTTCAAAAGGGAATAATCGGTGAGTCTTTCGTCATGTGGGGAAAGGATTTTTTGCATGAGTCTATTTCTATCTTATGTGCACCTTCTCAAAATGCTGTTATGCACTTGGTCGGATTTAAACTTTAAAAAGGTTTTGTAAAAATTTCCCTTTTAAGTTTTTGTAAATCGAAAAGTCTGAATCAATACTAACGATTCGTTCGATTCCCATTTTTTCCGAAATACACATTAAGGAAGCATCAGCTAAATCCATAGGTAGATCTGAATACTTTCTCATTCGATTTTTAATATATTTAAGATCCTCGATATTTAAATCAAATATTTTGATACTTCCTCTTTCAATCCATTCAAGAAAGTCTGATTGTGCTTCAACTGAGAAAGAAAGCAGATATATAACTTCGGTAATCACTGGCCACGAAGAAACTAATTCACCATGATAAGATTTAAGAAATTTTAGAGTCTGTTTGTGGAACTTATCTTTCGAATTGAATAACGCAATGATAGGACCGGAATCAATGAGAGCTACGTTTTTCATTCTTCTTTCCGATTGCTTTCTGTAGGTAAGCTTTTCGATTCTGAGCTAAATCAGAATTCGCAGAATCATATTTTCCAAACAAATCTAAACCTAATTCATAGGGAGTTTTGTTATCCCCACGACTTTTGATATAGTGCAGAATAGATTCCTTCACTATTTCTGTGCGACTTTTCCCTTCAGATTTTGCAAATGAATCTAGTTTTCTTTCTAGTTCTGGGGGCAGGCGTAGGCTGATCATAATTTAAAAATGTAATACGGAAGTGTATTACAGTCAAGTCCTATTTTTTTTGTCAGACTTAAGTTTTTTTCGTCTTTGCGCATATGATTTAAGAGAGACGATGTTCCCTAGCTTTAAGTCCCGTACTACAGCTTTTCCGCGATATTATACGACGTCTGGTCTTAATCCAAATTTTGCAGCTACTTCATTTACTCTAGTATCAAAACTATGAAATGCAAAATTTGATGAACGCATAACATCTTTTAAGAAAATTGCAGTTGCAACATGAATACCATCTAAAGACCTACAATCTGCAATTTCCTTCTTTAATTCTATTATAGATTGAATACTCTCGTCAATTTTCATGAGGGAACATTCAGAAAGTAATTCTTTTAGAAGTTTTTCATGCTTTGAAAGCCATTGCGCAGAAAGGTTCTTTTTGTTATTTTTAAAGAATCTTCTTAAAACTATAGTCGCTTCTATTAGGGTAAGGATAGAACTCACTTTTTCGCTAGGAGCATTCCAAATTTTTACTGCCTTATCGTTAAAATGATCCCCTAGAATAATAGAAAGTATAATACTAGTTTCAATATAGTATATCATCTATATTAAAACTTATCTTCTTTTGAGTCTTGGTATAAGGCCCACCAATCACCTAGTTTTTTTTGATTTAGGTTTTGTTTTTGAATTTTACTAATTTGTGTGGATTTTCGTTTAGCAGGTATTAATTTTCCTTCGCTTGTAAGTTGATTCAGAATTTTTTGTATATTTTTGTCGGAGTTTTCTTTTTCAGGATATTTGAGTTCTGCAACAACTCTGTTGTGCTCTGTAATGAGCACATTTTCGCCATTTTTAACTAATTCGATATATTGGCTAAGATGAGATTTTAATTCGCGTATTCCGACCGATATCATAATTTAAAATTGTGACCATTGTGACCTCTTTTGTCAAATGATTTTCTTTTAGAAATTGCCTTTCTTTGTCGTCTTAAATTAGGAATTTTCATTTTTAACGCTAACTTAACCGGATGTTCATATAACATTCCTTATTTCGCAATCTCATATTCAGTTTGGACAAATCCATTGGGAAAGGTTTGTGTTTTTCTATGTTTAAGATCAATCTCTTTGTCAGTCCCACCAAAGAGTGGAATCCCACTCCCAAGAAGGATGGGAATTTGTGTGATTGTGATTTCATCCAATAGGGATTCGTTCAGAAACGATTGGATGAGTTTCCCACCATCCACATAGACATTTTGGTACTGATTCGATTCGAGAAAAGGAATGAGTTCTCGTAACGAGTGTGTGAAGACTGAAATCTGGTGTTTCGATTCGATTTGGTAGTTTGGATTGTTTGATACCACGATGACAGGTACGTTTTCGAAGGGATAGGGTTCGAACTGTAAAACAGTTTCAAACGTAATCCTGCCCATCACGATACAATCGATGGATTTCATAAACTTTTCGTATCCGAAGTCTTCATTTTCCAGATGGTATTTTTCCGAGTGAAGCCAGTCGACCGATCCATCTTTTTTTGCAATCAATCCGTCTAGGCTAGTTGCAATATATGCTTTTAATGATATCATATTTCTACACTGTAGAAATTATCAGAAAATGAAAGAAAAAATCACAAATCAGGCCTTGCGTTTGCTAAAAAAAGAAGGATTAAAATCCTTCAGCATGCGGAAACTCGCAGAAACATTAGCAATCGATCCGATGACGATATACTATTACTTCAAAAATAAAGACCAACTTTTGGCCGAGCTTGTGGATGTAGTCTTTCGCAAATTTTATGAGGGATTACAATTGGAGGAAACAAAAGCGAAAGAGAAAGAAAAATTGGAATCAGTGCTTATAGAGTATAGATCCTTTTTTATCCAATACATTGATTTGTCTTTATACCTGATCCAAAGTCCAAACGAGGAATACCCGGCAGTCAAAATCTTAAATGATTTGATTTTAGATTTGATCCAAGCCTCAAGTCCCTACGAAGATCCAGAACTCACCAGGGACATTTTGGTTGATTTCATTCATGGGAACGCACTATCTGTTTCCAACAAGCCACGTAAACGATTGAAGGGTAGAACAAAAGAGAACCAAACAGAGCAATTTAGAGAATCACTTACAATACTCTTCCATCGTTTGTTTTATAACACTCGTTTGACTTAAATTGGTTTCGCACTATCCTTAGTGGAACTACTAGATTGGAATCATTCTGAATCACACAGATTATCTGCTTGGTCTTTAAAATGAGTTGCGTTTCGCCTCTTATCAATTTTCTGTACAAATACTCGTTATCCTTTCGCACTTCATGAATTTAGATCCAAGAACCGTTGTTTTTATCAATATTGTCGGATGTCTTTTGATGTCCGCTGGCCTATGGTTTGCTTCGGGTTATTATTTTAAAAAACTCAGGATGGTGAAAGCTTGGTCCCTTGCGACATTGTTGCAAGGTTTTGGCTGGATTGTCATGGGCGCTCTTCGGGGCCAAGTCCCTGATTGGGTATCCATTAGTTTTGGTAATACCTTCATATTCTTATCGATTGTGTCTTATCATGTTATCATTGTGAATTTATTTGGGAAAAAAGCGAATTGGAAAGTAGGAATCTTCATTGCGGCAGTACTGTTTGGAACACTGGTACTCTATCAGTTTTCAACATTCCCGCCACAATACCGGATCTCGATTCTTTCTTTCTTTCCGAGCGTTTATTTTTTTCTCACAGCAAAAACGATCTATGTTGAGAACAAAAGACAACGACTAACAGGGAATTTTATATTTTATTTTTTCCTCTTTAGCGGTTTATTTCTTTTTGGCCGAGTTCTTGTTTATACTTTTACGGAAGTCTCCGTCACTCAAATTGCATTTGGGAAAGGGCCAATCCAAGACATTACCTATTTATTTTTTTATATTATCTCTGTCCTGATTACATTTGGTTTTTTATTAATGTGCATTGATATCTTTATCAAAGGACAAATCCAAGATGAAGAGATATACAAATCGCTCGCCGAAAATTCGACTGATATCATTTGGGTATGGAATTTTGATTTAGAAAAGTTTACGTATGTCAGTCCTTCCATTACGCAAGTGACAGGGTATTCCATTCAGGAAGCATCGGATCACCACCTATCGAATGCATATACACAAGATTCTTATTTGCAATTGAAGGAATTGTTAATCCCACGGATGAATGATTTTCGTACTTCCAGTATGAAAATCCCTTATGCCTACGAGCTTGAGTTAGTGCGAAAGGATGGATCTACGATTTGGATTGAAGCAAATACCGTCTTTCAAAAGAACCAAAACTCAGAAATAGAATTACTCGGTGTCTCTCGAGATATTGATGGCAGGAAAAAATCAGAAGAGGAGATGAATCGTTATTTTAAGGAACTACAATTATTAAACCAAACAAAAGATAAATTTTTCTCCATCATATCTCATGATCTAAAGGGTCCTATCGGTGGGATGAATACATTCATTGGCATGATATTGGAAGATATGGAAACCAGGTCTCCCAAACGAATGCGAAATGATCTGAATATTTTATACCAATCCTCAGGTGAAGTGTATGCCTTACTTGAAAATTTATTAACTTGGGCTAGGTCTCAAACCAATGAGATATCATTTTTACCAGAGAATGTATCCGTGAAAACGTCGGTGGATACTGTTATCTCTTACTTTACCTTTATGACATCAAATAAAGGGATTCGGGTTCAGAATTTAGTTGGGCATGATATTTATGTTTTTGCTGATGAGAATATGTTAGAAACGATATTAAGAAATTTAGTTTCTAATGCGATTAAGTATTCTCATGTTGGTGGGGAAGTAAAGATCACCGCAGAACCAAAGGATGGAAATGTATCCATTCAAGTAGAAGATTTTGGGACAGGAATATCAGATGAAATTCGAAGTACGTTTTTTCAAATTGATGCCAAACAAAAAAGTATGCCAGGAACCTTAGGCGAAAGAGGCACAACTCTTGGTTTGATCCTTTGTAAGGAATTTATCGAAAAAAACCATGGGAAAATTTTTGTGGAGAGTGAAGTAGGGAAGGGATCTAAATTTTACTTCACTCTTCCCAAAGGCAAATAAGCGTTACTCCGCGACAACCTTTGTACCATCAGAGATTCCATCACCTGGATACAAAATGATGGATTCTCCTTCCTTCAAACCATCGTTGATGAGACTAATCCCTTCACTTTGGTTTTCTACGTTTACAAATCGTAATTTTGCTTTTTTCTTCTCAACTGTATACACCGCCCATTTGTCATCTTGGCGGAAGAGTGCTGAACTTGGTATGAGAATGGAGTTTGGTTTTTCGAAGAGAATGATCTTACACTCTAATTCATAACCATCACCCATTCCACTCGGAGGATCAAATGCGATCGATATAGGAACTCTTTGTTCTTCCACTCCAAGAGAAGATACCTTTGTAATGGCTGCGGGTTCAATGTTTGCGATTTCCCCTTTTAAGATTTGTTCGCCAAATCCAGACAGATTCACAGGATCACCTAATGTCAGTTCTGGCATGTCTTCCGTTAAGATATAGGCTATGATTTCTAGTTTGGAAAGATCGCCATACTCTAAGATTCTTTCCTCCATGGCAACGGGACCAGCACTCTCTCTGTATACTTTTAAAATTTGGCCATTCGTATTGGCTTTCACAGTTTTGACAATGTCCCAATCGACAGTGAGTAGGGTCATACCTTTCCTCACTTGGTCACCCGCATGGAGTTCTACCCTTCGCATCACCCCATTCACAGGCGAATACACAGTATATAATTCTTTGATCTTTGATTTCCCTTGGACGGAAAGGATTTGTTGGTACGTTCCTTTGGATACTTTTGAGATCTCAACTGGTTTGGGATTCTTGCGTAAAATTAAGAAGGAGAAACCAACAAGCAATAATACTCCAATCCCAATCTTTGCATTCTTAGATTTTAATATTTCTACGAAATCCATTTGCATCTTTTATTCCCTTACCTTTAAAACACTTAATAAATCCATGGTTTTTAATTTCCTAAATACAATCAAATAGCTAATACCCGCTGTGATTAAAGCAAGTAGGATTGAATAATAATATGTGGAAGGGTAAATCGTGGCGGGAATTTTGAATCCTTCTGTTTCATTACTATTTAAGATTAAATTTGCCACTTGGTATCCAAAGAAACACCCGATGGGAATGGCACATAGAATTTGCCATGATAATTCCCAAGCAATGATGGCAAATACCTCTTTTAACGTGAATCCTAAGATCCGCAAACTTCCTAATTCATAAATCCGTTCGGAGAGAGTGATCATTGCCGTATTGTAGATCACACCAATCGAAATGATGACGGTAAAAATCAAAATGATAACAGAAGTAGATTGTAACGATCTCTGCATCACTTCCTGGAACCCTTTTAGGATGGCTGTTTTGGAAAAAAGACCAATGACGAGTGGATCATCTTTAAATTCTTTGATTAACTCAATGTCTTTGTTTGGATCCGTTTTTAACAAAGCAATATTGATGAGATTTCCTTCTTCTAAGATTCGATTTAAATTCTCTTTGCTTATGAATACACCTTGTCCCAAAATTTCATTGGCAAAGGATGTGACTTGGACAGAAAATTTCTTTTTTTCTCCATCAAGAGTTTCGATTTGTATCGTTTCACCCATATGGATGTCCATACGTTTTGCTAAATCTTGGTTTACCATGATTCCAGAAACTGGGATTTGTAAGGGTTTTAAATCTTGTCCGAGAATTTTTCTTAATTCGGAATGATCGGGAAGGCCTGTGAGGACTATGTCTTTACTCTTCCTGTCCTTTGTCATCTTAATCGGGATGGACCTTTGCCCTTCCGCAAGGAAAACTCCATCCATCTCTTTCAGTTCGAATAAAACAGACTCATGGATGGGATTCCGAAATGTTAATGTCAGTGACTCACGTTGGATGGTATTAAACTGCAAATCCAAAAGTGAACCAACTGTATCTTGGATGAAGTTTCCAATGATCATGATCATAATGGATGTGGATAATCCAAGAATCGTTAAGAGTGTCCGCATGGGCCTTTTGAATAAGTTTCGGAGTACCATCCTTTGGATGGTTTGCAGATCAGTGATCCATGATTCCCAAAATGCGATGGAATATTTCCCTGGTGGAGCAGGGCGCATGGCTTGAGCTGGGTCTAGTTTGATGATGCTGTATAAGGAAAAAAGAGTGCCGATCCCTCCAATGAAGATTCCAAAGAAAAAACTAAAGAACATCAAAAGAGGTGGGAATACAGGAACCAAATGGGGGAACTTATAAAATTCTCCATATAGGTTTGTCATCGCGTTTCCAAGAATGTACCCAATGAAAATTCCTAACATACTGCTAATTGCAGTGATAAAGGAAATGAGTTTTAGATAATGGAAAACAATTTGTAAGGCAGTGTATCCTAATGCGCGTAAGGTTGCGATTTGTTCTCTTTCTTTTGTGATGAGACGATTTGAGATGATGTGTAATAAAAAAGCAGCGATGGCAAGGAAGATTCCAGGAAGGAAAACTGCTGTTGTCCTCAGTTGTCTAAATTCATCGTTTAAAAAGGATTCGGAAGGTAAAAACTTTCGTTCTTTGGCACCAAGGCCACCGTATTCATCCAGGATTAAATCTAAGTCGTGTAGTGTTCTTTTTCGATCTAATGGGTCTTTTGTGAGTTGGAAAATCACCTGATTGAAGGAAGATTCAAAATTAAAATTGGCTTCGATTGCCTCTCGTTTCATCCAGAAGATTCCATAGTGTTTGTCATCAGGGAGAGGGTTTCCTGGGCGAAAGACATAGACATATTCTGGAGAGAGTCCAATGCCTGTGACCGTAAGTAGGACACGTTTCCCTCCAATGATCGTAGAGAGTTCTGCTCCAGGTTCTAAATCATTTGCTTTGGCAAAACTTTCGCTGATCACCACTTCTTGGTTTTGTTTTGGTAATGATCCTTTGGTTAAATAGATGGTATTGATGTGATCGGTTAAGGATAAAAGTTGAGCCGCAGAAGGATACACTTCGCTTGGGAAATCCAAAACGATTTCTTTTGAAATCCTTGTTTCGAAATTGGTAATCCCAGGAAGGTCTGCAATTTTTCGTTCTAAAAAATTGGGAGCACGATTCAAATACACAAACCCATCACATAAACTTTGTTTGCTGTAAAATTGTTCCTTGGCTTGTAATAAAGAAAAATAGGATGACCACGATGCTGAGAAATAACTGAGACCTGCAGCGATGACAAGTCCAACAGTTAAACCTTGTAAAGAGATCGTTTTTAGATCTCGTAACAGTTTTAAATTGAGAGTGGAGCCAATCACCAACTCACCTCAGAGACTGATTTTTTGTGTTTGTTCTTCGCGTCAGAAACAATGGTTCCGTCTTTTACGAGTATGATTCGGTCCGCAATTTGAGCGATCGATTCATTATGGGTGATCACAACCGTTGTGGTTCCTAAATCTTGGTTGATCCCAGTAATGGCTTCTAAGACAATCCTTCCTGTTTTAAAATCCAATGCTCCTGTTGGTTCATCGCATAATAAAAGCTCAGGTCTTTTGGCAATGGCTCGCGCGATGGCAACCCGTTGTTGTTCGCCACCGGAAAGTTGTGCTGGGAAGTGATCTTTTCTTTCACTTAATTTCACAAGAGTAAGAGCTTCCAATGGTGACATGGAATTTTTTGATAGATCGGTTACAAGTCTTACGTTTTCTTCTGCAGTCAAACTTGGGATTAAATTATAGAACTGAAAGACAAAACCCACATGGTTCCTTCGGTAGAGGGTTAGGCCTTCATCTGACTCGAGTGCTAATGTGTTTCCATGGAAAAGCACTTCTCCAGTGGTTGCGATATCCAAACCACCTAAAATATTGAGAAGGGTAGATTTGCCAGACCCTGAGGCTCCTAACATGACAACCAGTTCCCCTTCAAAAAAATCGACATTGACCGAATGAAGAGCAACGAGAGGTACTTCACCAACTTGGTATGTTTTTCCGAGGTTTTTGGTTTGGAGAAGTGGTGAAGGCTGTTTCATCTTATGTTTCCAGAAATCGAGTGGATTGTCAATTTGTACAGATTATACTTTTAAAACAATCCTGTGAACAGAAAAAACGAAACATGATAGGAGAGAGTGATTGATACTTATCAATCCAAATTGGAGATTTCCACGATTTTTATAGGGGAAACATGGCCGGAAACGATTTCGATATCCTTTTTTGTGACTCCGAAATGTTTTGCTAGAAGACCAACTAATTCCTGATTGGCTTTGCCTTTGATTGGCAATGATTTTAACTTTGCTATGCATTCCGTCTCGGATTGAAATTCCAGGCTTTGAGTCTTTTGGTTTGCTTTCACTTTCACTGAAATTTTCATTTTGAATCTAATGCGTGGAACAGCCGATATATGACAAAAAAATTGTTTCCAGTTTAAAAGAATTGAATATTTCAGAAAAATCCAACGATTTGAATTGTTGAACTAAATATGCGAAAGTACAAAATTCTAATTCTTTTTTCTATACTGCTCTTTCTCTCTCATTGTGTCAAAAGGAAAGCCGACTCAGGTATCCCAGACAATGTTTTGTCGCTCCTTCTCGTCAATTCGTTACTCAATTCCAGCACTGGCCCGTGTACGACAACGGAATCGATAGAGCCCATTCCGATTGGCGCTTGGTCTCCCAATGGAGATGTATTCCAATATTCCTCCATTTATCCTGTTACTTTGAACAAAACGCGTCCCATGGTCCAAGTCGTATTAGAGAATCTTGATTCGATTCCAGGTGGATTATTTCCGTTATGGTATTTGGATCGAAATAATCCTAGCACTGGGTTTCTCAATAAAGACGTAGCAACTTATATCGGTTTTAACACCCATACTTCGATGTTACCTTATGCAAAGGATACTTCGTATGCAACAAGTCCTGCCGTTTCCATTTCCAATACGGTAGACACTTCGCAACCATTGGGAGTTGATTTTAATTTCGAAGATCCCTCAGGTGCGAAGGTTACCTTTGTTAATTCCTGTCGTAAGTTGGAGATTGATGAATCCAATTTTCAAACCTCAACCGCTCTTAGTTCTACGAGTGGATTAAACTATTTCTGGAACTCAGAAAAAAAATTGAATGTTAATCTCATCTTTGTGAATGGAGGGAATGGGCCAGCATACCCGATCCAAACAGAACAAGCTATCGAAGTTGCCTTGAATCGATGGAAAGAAAATTATGCAAAGTCATCCGTCAGAATCAAACTCAATGTGTCTGTGATATCAGCAGATTTATCTGGTTATGATATGATTTTTGATCTTGGAACCGAGACTGGATTTCCAGGGAGTCTAGGTGGATTGTTCCAAACAACAAGTTTTGTGGGCAAACCGAATGCTCTCAATGTTTTTATAGTCAGAGAGGAAATCCAATATGGTGGCGTACTTGGTGTGTCAGGTGGAATTCCAGGTCCTGCTACGATTCTCGGAACCAAACAATCAGGGATTGTTGTCTTTGTCGATGCACATCGATTGTATTCCAATCCTGGAGAAGTGATGACTTACGATGAACAAGTATTACTTGGTGAAACCTTATCTCATGAAGCAGGACACTTCTTAGGGCTTTGGCATGTCACAGAAGCATATGGAGATAATGGAGCGATCGCCGATAAAGATCCACTCCGAGACACACCTACCTGTCATATTTCAAATGATATCAATTTCAATGGTATTATCGATTTAAATGAATGTTTGGGGGGAAGTGGAACAAATTCAGGCGGGCGGAATATGATGTTTTGGTCTGGGGCAGTTGGTTTCACACAAGGAGAGATTACAGCGGAACAAGGGTGGATTCTTAGATTGAATCCTTTGGTATATTAAATGAAACAAGTTCGATTCCCATTCATCATTTTAAGTCTCTGTATCTTTGTTATGTTTCCAATCAATGCAGAGGATTTAGATCTCCAAACATACCTAAAGATCAAAGAGATTCTCTCTAACTCTCACCACCAAGAAGAAGGTGAGGTTTACAAAGAAAGAATTGGAAAAGTGATAGACCTTCCCTTACCATATTTGATCAAAATTGCCCAATCCAAAGATAACTATGTTTTCATCCGTGCAAGAGCGATTCGTTTAATGGAATTGTACCAAAATCCTACAAGCCAAGTTGCTCTTGAAAAAACCATTGAAGACAGCCATGAAAACTCTCATCTTCGAAAACTTGCCATCAACACTTATTCAAGGTTTTCAAAAATTGATCCAAACAGACAAACTCAATTCATCAAGAAGTTTGAATCCGACAAAGAGTTAGGCCCAGTTGTAAAGAATACGAAGAAGAATAATCTTAATCCGAAACAGAATCAAATTGATCCAAACAAGTTAAAACAAATGAATCGAAACTGATATTGTGTTTTCGTACAGCATTTCCAGCACCTAATATTGATTAGGAAGGAAAATCTATCTCTAAAATTCGACAATACACCCTCGTTTGCTGTCGAATTTTGAGTAGATGATTACGTGAAGCAATATTTTACTTCCCATAATACACAATATGTCGCATTAGAACTATGTCTCATTGTGCAGAAAGGCACATCGGTAACACTTTAGATCACTCACATGGGTGACACTTTTACAGAATGTTGGTAGAATAAATTCATATTTTCTAATAAAGCATTTAATGAAAAAAATATTCTCATTTCATATAATATTCTGCAATCGTTGGCCAGAGATCCTTACCAACATCTATGTTGATTGTTAATTTTCCTTTTGGAAAATAGTTACGAATATAAAATCATTACTATCTCGATTCAAAAAATAAGTCCATTTACCATTCCCATCTACAAAGGCGATCCGATTCACGCCAGGAACTGTGAATTGAAAATCATACATCTGATTTGCACTCAAAAACTTTAGGATAGGGTCATGGATTGTATGGTTACCAGAATATATGGTAACAAACTGATTAAAAGGATTGCCTCCACTAAAGATGACCTTATATTCCAATAGAAAAGGAAAAGTTCCTTTCCCTGGAGAAGTAACATAGATTCCATAACCTTTTTAATCTTTGAAACAAAGTAATATTTATCAGGTTGATTCAACTTTGCAAGAATTTCTAGATTTTCAGTTGTATCAAAGAAAATTGATATGATTGCTTCACCTAGAATTGTATATTGATTATAATTAATATTATTAATTCCAAATTTGAAATATTGACTACTTTTCCTAACTGTCCTGTGGAATTCGGATTTTGGAGTCGATTTATCTAACAATTGCCATTTAGAATTTGTTGGGAAATGATCGTTATTAAAATATTCAGGATGAGTTAAGAAATAAAAGTCGTAAAACTGTTTTTGGTCTTGTAAGATTGTATCTCCAGCAGACGCCCAAGTTACATCGATTAGTTTCCACTGTCCTCCAATTTTCACTGCATTCCATGCATGATGTGGTTTATTCGGATCATAACCAAAACCTTTCCCATGACCAATAACTTTTACACTTTCTAGACCAGATCTTGTTGCAAGTTCATTAAACCGATTTGTATAACCTTCATATTTACAATATATCTGTTAGGTAAGACAAATTATCTTTGAACTCAAAAAATATTCTACCTGCAAATTCTAGTTAAAAAACTTTCTCAGGTATTCTCTCTAAACTCATCCCCTACCCCCTCTTCGCTTCTTTCTTCAGATACTCCACAGCTTCCATAGCAAGATACCCTGCTTTAACAATCGCTCGTGGATTGTTTTCCAAGATTACCAACCAAGACCCAATGTATTCTTTATGTTGCAATTCTCCGCTAAAACCAAATTCACCAGCAAAGATAGCCGAGCAAAGTTCAGCGACTAATTCTTCAAAAGCATAATTCCGAATACCATCAGAAAAATCTCGATTCAATCTGTGAAAAGCTCCAGTCCAATGGCCTAACTCGTGTAAGTAAACCGCCCAGTAGTTTGCTTCACTTATGAAATACTCCTTTTTTGGCATCCAAATTGTATCTGATTGCACGACATACGCTGCTCGATCATTTCCAATCTCCTCCATCTTGTGTTTGATTGATTTCACAAACTCAGAAACGCTTTCCGGAGCATTTTGTACTGTCTTCTTGACAAACATTTCATATTCACAATCAGGGATTTTGACTTGTGAGATGTTTAGGACAGGATATACCCTATGAACCAAACACGACTTATATTCAATTTCTGTTTCACCTTGTTCATCCTCTCCACCTTCAACCGCAGTTTTCTTTTGGGGAATGATAGGAATTTGAGCATGGTAAGGGTATACAACTTCTGTTTTTGGAGATTCCCCTGCTTTCAATGCATAACCAAGTTTTTTCCATTGGTTCTCTGTGGCCCAAATGGGATAAGTAAACCCAAACTTCACTAAGTCATTGGTAAGCCAAAAGGTATTCAGTAAACCATAGTACTTTTATGTATATGCATTCATTGGAAATCCAAAACTCCGCCAAGGTTTGACCCACTTCTGAAGACTACCCGATTGGATTGCCTCCTTCACATCTTTTGTAATACTTTGAATAATTTTCTTTGAATTGTTCTGTTTCATACAAATGGATGTAAGGCCAACGGAGAAAGTGTCACAATTTTTGGAAAAAAGTAACGGTTGGATTCATTGGCAAACAGGACAGAATATAAGTGTTGCCTGGGACAAATGGGAGATTTGGGTGTAAAAAATTTTATTTTGCAATGTTTTTTAAGTTCTTCGCTTTCTATAATTTGTTAATCTGTTTGTGGATTTATTTTCTCGGTTTATTCAAGAATTCAGCCTTCCATTATCGTAAGAAAATAGCCTTCACCTTTAAGGTCGTGACAATAACAATTGCGGATGAATTGTTTCTCAAATAAGAGCTAATTAATTTCAAAGTTTGTCTCAAAGAATTCTATGAGACCTAGAACATTCAAATTTCCTAATATTCTCGATGTGGATTTTAATACGAAACACCTTTTCTTGTAGTGATATTCATGGCGTTTGAATTCAAAATCACTTAAATAAAAAATAAATTGCCTAAATAGGTATAGTTCTCAAGTTGCATAAAAGTTTTTAAGAAACAAAATGCAAGAGATCAAAATCAACATAACCAAGAACCTAAATAGAGATTCTATCATTACGGGATTCGAAAGAATTCTGTTCGAACGAGATTGTTTGGGTAATCTCTGGATTGGTTCCTGGAATCAAAGTCCCATACTTTATAAAAATGATGGCATAGAAATTACTCGTTATGAATTCCCCGTTGGAATTTATTTTGCAAGCGATAATCCCTTCCACTCCAATCCGGATACCGTTTCATTCGGGACTTCCAATTCGGTGATTTATTTCAATGATGATAAATTTTTCAACCTGCCTTCTCCGAAATTAACAAATCCTGCACCGTATCAAATATTAAATATAGGTTTATACACTTATGTAATATTTGCCAACACAAGTGGAAGGAAACAAATCCATAAATGGAATGGAACACATTGGGAAATATTAAATTCAAAACTAGAATTTCAAAACCTGAGGAATCTAAAGCAAATCAGTAACGACAGAATTTTGGTTACTGAAAATAATCTAGATACAGCTTACATTCTAAATTTAGAAGGAAACTTTATATCGGAATTTTCAAGCAGCGGAACTCCGATGAATGTGAAAATCAACTCAGACAAAATTTTTCTATATTCCGATTCAAAGTTAGAAGTAAGAAACAAAGAAGGCGAATTAAAACATATATTAGATTTATATGATGATAAAATGAAATCTTATTTTGGATCTTATTTAGAATTTCTAGATATTTCCATAGATGACCATTCAAACCTTACTTTACTTCTCAAAGAACGAAACAAAACCCCATCAAAAAAACACTTATTAAATTTTAATTTAGATACACTGACCTTAACACAACACCCCTTGTATCATAAAATCACCTCTGATTTAAATGTTCTAAGATTTGAAAAAGACAATTCAGGAGACCACTGGTTTAAAATTTTCGGAAATCACTATTCGGAATCATTTTATATTATCAATCAAGAATTAGCGTCATGAAACAAAACACAAAACTAAACTTACAAAAAGCAGATTTTTACTCTGGGAAACTAAAAGAAATCATCATGGATCGAATGTTGGTTTTCCAATCCTTAAAAGATAAATTTTTAAATGTGGCCAAACAAAAAAACAAATTCGATCAAAGTTTTTTAAAAGACTTCGAATCTATGTATGGTTTCAAACCTGGAAAAGAAATTTTAGAATGGGAAAATTTAAAAAAAGCTTATAAATCCATTATGTATGAAGTAGCGGATGTTTGGAATATGATCGATCATCACTCTGTCGAAGAAGACGAATTGGAAGAAGATGAAGACGGCGGTTTTGATTATGCAGTTTCTTCTATAGAAAAATTGGTTAAATTCAAAGATCCGGAAGAAGTATTAAATTGGTTAGTCGGAACCTATAGTGGATTGATGTTTTTATTCAATGGTTCGTATCCTTTTGCATCTGATGGTGGTGGTGATAGCTGTTGGATCAACCTACTACCAAATGAAAAGGAATCCATAGAAGTAAACCATTACAACCATGAGATCGGAGTTTTAGAAAATTTACCGTATTTTTCGATCAGCCATTTTATTGCAGAGAATTGGACAAACGACACTAACGAAAGTTATGATGACGAAGAAGATGAGGAATTTGAAGAAATAAATTCAGATAAAAAAGAAAAAGAACCAATTTTAGCATCCAATATTAAAGATAGTTTGATTCGATCTTTCGAAAAGGAAGCTATTAAAATTTATGAGAACAAACCTATCTATCATAATTCATTGGATATGTTTGAAAGATCAGCATGGTTACTCGGGCATAGTTATGGTGACCCCGCCTATGCATTTACCGAAAAATTAGCAGATGCGCCCTCTTATACAACTTGGGAAGAGGAAAAACCAGAAATCAAAAAATACCCAAACTTGGCTGCTTATTGGATCATCCACCACTTCTATCTCAAAAATGACGATGCATGTAGAGAGACCATCAAACTTGCAAATAAATCGAAAGGGAAAATTATCCCAATACTTAGCAAACATATACTTGGGTATTTGGATGGAAACTTAAAAACTCTATTTAATGTTCCATCCGAAAAAGTAGAAAATATTAGAACCCAAACATTCAAGAATGCCGATCCAAAACAAATTGAACCAAAAAATATCCAGTTATACAACGATAGTTTAGGATTATCGAACCTCAAAACCATTTCCAAAAAAGAATTAGAATCTAGAATGAAAACAGATTCAGACCTCTTTCAATTAATAGAAGATTATCCAGATGATGTTGCAACACATGATATCGTTCTAAAAGAAATATCCAAAAAAGATCCTAATCTAAAAAGAGTCATTGAAGACTATTTTAGAGAACGAACGGATAGTGCTTATAATACTTGGCCTTACAATCCAGAAAAATTAGAAAAACGACTTTCTACCGTGATCAATGCTGCCTTTCGACAAGGGCTGAAGTATGATGCAGACAATAAAAAAGCTTTTTGTGGAATCACAAAAACTATCGGCATGTTGGACGATGACAAAGCTATGATCTCCCTAAGGGAAGCGGTTCATAAACTCAAACAAGATGATCCAAGAATGGAATACGTTGTAGAGGCTTTAATCAATAGTGATCATAAAGAATCCAGATCCGTATTAGCTGATGCTGCATGGCGTACTTTCGAGACCCTTGACAATGTAAAAGAAATCAATCAAAAGGTTCAAAAAGAAGGCCCTACATTAAACAACATGTTCACCTCCTACACTCATTTGAACGAAGCCTTACAAGAAAGAATTTTAACATTAGATGAAGTCTCAATTGAATTAATTAAAAAACTTTTTACTTATCGTGACCATTTTAAATACTTTGGAATGAGCGTAGGGAATGCTTTTGCTGTATGTGCTCATTTAGGTTTAAATGAACATATTGGTATCATCGAGGATTATTTAAAAAAGAGTTTTCAAATCAATGGGAGAGATAGGGGCTCCTATTTGGAATTACGTCTAATCATTAATATCTCCGAAGCTGCCATTGCTTGGGCAACAATGGATCCAGAAAAAGCAAAATTAGAACTCTCCAAATTATTCACAGGAGTTGATGAATCTAATCATCCTGGAATTGCGATCGACCTAAAAGCATGTTATGTGGCAGGCCTATTGTTTTTGGAACCAGATAACAAAGAGTATTTGAACTTTGCGGAAAGGATTCTTGGGAACAAAGGAGATCAGATCCGAGTTTATGGAATCATCCGTTGCATTAAAAAGAAAAAAATTGTCAAACTCAAAGATTATCTTTGGTATCATATCTATGCTGATCCAAATCCTATGGTTGATTATTCGTGGAGTTATATAGAAGTTGAGGCTAGGAGTGCTTGGGAAACACTCACTGGTTCTGAGGCGCCAAAATTTGATGATTCCGATGAGTATGCTTCCGCACTTTCCAAAAAGAATACCTTATTACCAGAGGCAATCCTCCATCCAGAAAAGTATAGCATCCAACATGTATTCGAAAAAATTCGAGAAATCAAATTTAAACATGAGGATGTTGTGCGTTATGGAGGCCCATGGCTTGTTGAATCTCTAAGATATTCCTTGGATGAATATAAATATTCGGGTTCTTACGATCGATGGGAAGCCATCAAAGCCCTATTCATTCAGGGTCGAGATGTGTATCCATATTTTATAGAAATTTTCAATCTACCTTACGTAGCTCCTTCTTGGAAAACTTATCTATTACAGTTCATGAGAGTTATGGAACCTGAGTCGATCAAATGGAATCAGGTTTTAAATATGGATTCAAATACAATTAAAACACAATTGAAAAATCCAAGTCCTGAATGGTATGTATGGCAGGATTTACTTGCGGCTCGACTTTTTTTGTTAGATGGAGAATCTTCTTTTGAAATTATTTCGCAAGTGATCAAAAATCGATTAGATATGACAAATCATGAATCATACGATTCCAGTATCTATGAAGAATGTTTAGGACTACGACTACCACTTCTCCTGCGATGGTTTGGGAAAAAAGGAGACGATTTGATCCAAAAACTTTGGAAAGAAACAAAACCAAATTCAGAGACACGTACGATGTTGGATATGGCAGCCAGACGTAAATTAGAAAGTCAAATTCCAACAATGCCAAAGATAGAAGAACCAGGTATTTTACTCACCTTTTATCCAGAACAAAGAGAGTATGGTTGGCATACTTGGATCCATATGACTCCCGATGTAGTTCGGTTTGGAACTAATGAGTTTCATTTACAGTCTGTATTACCCGATTCCAAAACAGAATCTAGCATTACAAAAGTAGGAGAATATTTAGAGATGATTTGGAAAATGGCATTTACTTTAGGTTATACAGTTTCTAAGAAAAAACCAAAAGGAAAGAAGTAAAATCGAAATACAATCCCCATCATCTTTTATGTTAAGTTTTGGGGATTCTATAATCCTTACCCTTTTCCCACTAACTTCGCATAATCACTCGGTGACATTTTCTTCAATGACTTAAAGGCCACATTAAAGTTTGCTTTAGAATTGAATCCAACTTGGTATGCGAGTGATAACAAATTGACTTTTGGATTTTGTTCGATGAGCTTACAAACTTCTGCAATCCGATATTCATTCACCAATCGATTGAAGTTCATTCCTAAATAGGCATTGATGTACTCACTCAATTGGTAATCCTTGATCCCTAGTCGATCCGAGAGATTGGAAAGGTTGATTGTTTCTTCACGGTAAACAAATTCTTGTTTTAACAAATGGTCTAAGTCTTGTTGTAACTTTTCCAAATTGAGATTTAGGATTCGGGAAGTGCGATAGGATTGTCGTAGGCCTGGTAATATATCCTTGAACAACTCATGATTGATTTCTGTTCCAATGAATGCAACGACTGCCATGAGGGTGGCGATTCCTGCTGTAAAATAAATCCCAGAGTTCCAACGAAATAAAGTGCTTAAAAAAATAAAACTAGCAAACGTTATATTGCCTTTTAAAATCATCCCCAAAACTCGGACACCAAGTTTTGCTTCCTCATTTGGATTGTTGTAGAGGATATGTCGGTATTGGTAAATCATCCATAAGAAACTGATCACCCAATACAGACAACCGAATAAGGCCAAGTATTCTGGAATGGAGAACGGAAGTCCCGTAAAACTTTCCTTCATGGATTGTTCTAACGATTGCGGATAGAAGATTTGTAAGGAAACAAGGAGAAGAACGACAACAAAAGTTGGGTACAACCGTTTGAGATTGCCAACAGAAACTGGTTCTGTACTTAAGAACTGTTCAATGGTATACTGCATACTCCCGGGAATCAAATAGATGATGGGCACATACCCATGATTGAGGATTGGAAATTCAAATTCGAATCCCGCAAACAATCTATAGGCGTAAATGATCAGTGTCCCACCGGAAAAAGCCGCAATCATTGCAAAGGGAAACCCTTTGGAACCTTTCTCTTTTACGAGGATTCCGATTCCTAAAACAAAATGATACCAGGCACCAAATTGGAGCCAAGACCCCATAAACTCAGACATACTACAAAAGTCGGACAATATGCACGGATTCGTCAACTGTTTGGAATTGCGAGTGTACGAATAAAACGTACAAAATTATCATTTTAGACCTACTTTTTCGTCCAAGATTCCCATTTTAGACGCAAACCCTCCCTCTTTATGTTATTTTTGAGGCAATTCAGAGGCGAATTATGAAAAAGCAAAAAAACTATCTCACTCTCCTCCTCATCGTAGGGAACTTCCTACTTGTGGCGTGTGGGGGGAATGGAAACCAAAACGGAAAAGAAACGAGTGCCATCTTGTCGGTGTTAAATGGCGGTTCACAAAACACAAGTGCAACACCAGAAATGTTACAACAAAGTAATGCTGCATACACTAGAGATATACAAACGGCATTCCAAAATGAAAACGATGGAAGTTTTTCGTTTAACGATAACATTTCGTTTTTAAGTAACGACGGTGTCAAAATCACAGGAAACTTGTTCATACCAAAATCTGGCACAGGTCCCTTCCCTGCGATTATATTTGTCAATAGCTGGGCGCTCAATGAATACGAATACATTGTCCCTGCAGCCAAACTCGCAAAAAAAGGATATGTTGTGTTTAGTTACAACACAAGAGGGTTCGGAACATCCGGTGGACTCATCAATGTAGCAGGACCCAAAGATATGGAAGACCTTTCCAAAGGAATCGATTTCCTTTTAGCGAATGCTCCAGTAAATGCGTCAAACATCGGTATTGCGGGGATTTCGTATGGTGCGGGAATTTCATTACTGGGACTCAGCAAAGAACCAAGGATCAAAACCGCAGTGGCTATGAGTGGTTGGGGAAGTTTACCTGATTCTCTTTATGGCAACCAATCACCAAGACTTGTTTGGGGACTACTCCTTGTCACCGCAGGTTATATCACAGGAAGGATGGATCCAATCATTGCAGAGAATTTTCAAAAACTATTGGATACAAGAGACGTTGCCACTGTATTATCCTGGGCAAGAGAAAGATCACCTAACAATTTTGTAGCGGAACTCAATGCATCTGGCAAACCAGTATACATTTCCAATAACTCACAAGATAATTTATTCCAACCGAACCAAATCCTTCCCTACTTCGAACAACTCACGGTTCCTAAAAAGTTGGATTTAAATAATGGAATCCATGCAACAGCAGAGATTGGTGGGATTCTTGGAATTAACAATTATGTTTGGACCAATGCCTATGACTGGTTCGACTATTGGTTAAAAGGAATCCAAAATGGAATTATGACAAAACCAAAAGTGACAATCCAAAAACGTTTCTCTAGTGATCGTGTGAGTTATTCCTCTTGGCCAAACCCTTCCAAGGTTGAAAAGACTTACCACTTACGACCCATGGGACTCTTTAGCCCTGGCAAAATCACAACAACAGCAAACACAAGTAATGGGAATGATACAATTTTATCGGGAGGAACAAGTGCCACAACTGGAGTTCCCCTTTTATCAGAGATATTGGATGGTGCCGTATCCGTTCCAGTCAAAACAAATGTAAATTTGATTGATCGAACCAATGCGATGGTGTATTTATCTGATAGTCTTTCTTCTCCACTCAAACTTCGCGGGAGAACATTTTACAAAGGTCGTATCAATAGCTCTGACTACGCGCCGCATGTAGTTGTGTACCTCTATGAAGTTGACTTTTGGGGAACGGGAAAACTCATCAGCCATGGAACAGCAACTCTTTTCAATGTGAAAGGAAAAGACGTAGACCTAAATGTAGACCTGCAAGCTGTCGCACATGACTTCCCTGCTGGATCTCGCATTGGTTTGGCGATTGATAACATTGACCCAATGTATGCGGTTCCAAAACCAATTTCACTCTACACAACAACTTTTAAACACAGCACAAGTACTGCATCAACACTTAAGTTTGAAAGTGAATGAACTACAGATCGCTTAGTATTTGCTAGGTGAAGATTTGGGAGAGACCTTCTCTCCCATTTTTATTTTATTTTCGATACTCTAGCGCCCCGGATAGTAGCGGAAATCCTTTGCCTTTGGCAAAGATTGGAGCGTATAGCCGGAAATGGCGCCCTAATTGTTTCTTTTTCAAAAAGGAACAACAGATAATGATTGCATCCCAAGTTCTACGAGGTGAAACTATGTTTGATTTTTGAAATAAGGGATTTTTTTTGCCAATACATTATTTTGCAGGACTCCATCTGCACGAAATCACTTCGGAACTAACCAAACAAATTAAAAAGGAACAAATTGAAAATCCACTTCGTATGCCACTTGTGGTTGTGCCGAATACGAATTTGATCCCTTGGTTGAAACTCAACATCCCGAAATACAATGACTCACAACTTTCGATCAACATAGAATTTACATTTTTAGAAAAAGCGATTTTAAAAACGATCTTCGCTTCCTTACAAATTCTTCCTTGGGCAGAAGAGGAAAACTTTTATGATTACAATTCATTTAAAAAAGATTGTTTTCGTTTCCTCTATGAAAACCAAAGCACCTTATTCCAAAATCACCCAGAGATCAAAACCTACATTTCCGATTTACCGAAGTTATACTACTTATCAGACCTATTGACAAAGTATTTTAAGGACTATGAACTCAATAGGTCAGATTGGATTCACAACTGGCTAAGGGATACGAAGAGTCAAATCCCAAACCAACTCACAAAGGATCCATATTGGGACTTGGAAAAAAAAATTTACCTTGGGACAAACCAAGGTGGCAAACAAAACTTATTCTATTACCTCGAGAAAGGAAAAGAATTATCCCTCCAAGGGAGTTTGCACTTTTTTTGTTTGTCCAATTTGTCTGGGACATATATTGATTTTTTGAAAACAGTTTCGAAAAATCCAAATGCAAATTTAAACATCTATATCTACCAATTTCATAATGGCAAAGTCATTGGACAAAATCCAGAGAAGGCCAAAAACTACTTATCCAAATTTGCAAAACCACAATCGTATCTAGCAAAAGAATTTTCAAACACCACCAAACAAAAAGAGAAATCAAAATATGCAAGTGGAGGTATGCTTGCAAAACTAAAGTCCATCTTACTGGAAGAACAAGTGAAGGAAGAGAACTATTTAGATGACCAAACCGTTCGGGTATGGAATGCACCTTCCGAATACCGCGAGATGGAATCCATTGCACATGATATCCTTCACAAAATCAGCACAAACAAAGGGGCTTTAAGTCTGTTAGACTTTGCCATCCTTGTTCCCAATACCAATGATTACAAAGCAGCGATTGAATGGGTTTTCCATGGAGGGATTTATACAACACAAAGATTAGAGGAGACCCCTACTCTCCACCGTTTGAATTATTCACTTTCTGATTTAGTGGCAAAAGACTCTTCTTTGTTATACAAAGTATTTTCAATTCTCTTCCCATCGTTCTTAAACCAACGCATCGAAAAAGATGATTTCATTCAATTGCTAGAGAATCCACTCATCACTGGCAAAAACAAAACCGAATCCTCTGACCAAACAAATTCCGTAAGCCAACTTCTCAATTCACTTGGTTCCCTCTATGATGAGAACAAAGAGGAGAATCCTTATACCATTTCCTTCGGAGTGAAACGAGCAGTCCTATCAGTCATCAGTGATGAAAAAACCACTTGGGACAAGATGGGTATGATCACAGATCCTTTGGCAGAAGAAGATTCTGTTTTGCATTTGAATTTGGTTTGGGAAGAAATCAAATCCTTACAAACGTTTTTTATATCGGAATTTTTACAGTTACCTGCAGAGGAACGATTTAAGTCATTCGAATCCAAATGGAATCAGTTCTTCCAGTTTAGTGAAGAAACAGAAAACGAAAGGATCTATTTGACAACATGGTTAGATACGATTGCAAAATGGTGTGATACCGAATGGAACAACGTAAATGACTTTTTACAATTCCTGAAATTACAAACGGATGAAATTTTTTCCAACATTGCGACTCAAAAAGGAAATTACCTTACGGAAGGGATTACCATTTCTCTTTTGCAACCCATGCGACCCATTCCGTTTTCCCATATCTATATCGTTGGGTTAGGCGAAGGAAAGTTTCCTGGATCCAAAGATCTATCTAGGTTTAATCTCAGAAAAAATGACACTAAACCTTGGGACTTAAATCGAATCGAAATCCAAGAATCGTTACTTTGGGAAACCATTTTATCAGCAGAAGATAGTATCACTTTTTCCTATGTTGGAAAGAATACATTAGAAGATAAAGAATTTGAGCCTTGTTCGAGCTTATTTGAGATCATGAATTCACTTGGGATCGATAGAGCAACCGAAATCCCACTAACACCCTATAGTCAATTTTATGAAAAGGAAATTCTACATTCCTATGATTATGCTAGAAATTTAAAACAGTATAGAAGTTTAGAGACTCAATTGCCAAAACCAAGTTTTACTTCCTTAGAAGATTTGGTTTTGCCTAGTTCTGAATTCAAATCCAAAAAAGAAATCTCAATTACATCCATTGCATCTGCATTCAAAAATCCAATTCTCCCTTACATCAAAGAAAACTTAGGTTTCATTGACGACGAAGAGGAAACGTCTGCAGAAGAACCATTTTATTTCAATTCATTGGAATCTTACCTATTCAAATCAAAATTTGTACCACTCTTTACAGAGTCTTTGGCAAACGAAGGAGTTTGGCCTTGGGACAAAGATACGATTGCACAAAAAATAAATGAGTTCAGTCAAATCGCAGAGAAGAAAGCTGAGTTTCCCTATGGAGCTTTCCATTTAGTCACATCAGAATCCTTATTAGAGGAACTCACTGCAATTGCAGAAGTGTACAAGACATTAAAAACAGAACTCTTTACGAATGCGAATGAAATGGTATATTTGAGTTCCCTCTCGATTGGTGATACTGGACTACGAGACGGTTTCCAATTACCATCATTTCCTTTGGATGAAAACCAGTCGATCACTGGCGAGTGGGAGAATCTCATTGCAATCGGTGATACTTACTATTGGTTTTATCCAAGGAGTTTTGTTCCAAAACCAGAAAAACCAAACGATTACTTTAAGGATTACTTAAAAGATTATTTTGGTAAGATGATCCTTCTATTCTTAAGCGCCTGTCTCTTCCGAACGATAGGAAAAAAATTAGTCATCATCCCCATCCTATCGAAACAAAAAGAAAAGGATATGATCCTTCCCTTGGACCATTTACCTGAAGTGGAATCCGCCAATTACATTCGAAGTGTTGTTACTCTCATCAATGAATCACCACCTATGTATATACCAAATCCTGGACTCAATTTGTTTTTTGCAGAGATGGGAACGGATCACTCAGAAGACGATGGTGATGCATTAGAAACTGCATGGAAGGAATTTTTGGAAGAAGAGGCAGACCAAATCTTAGAATTCGAGTCTGAGCATATGAAACTTTCGCCTTATGGGAAGGATTTATTGCACCAATTTTCGTTCCAGAAGGTCTATCCCCTACTCTTACCCCTTCTGAGAAAAGGATTTTGAACATGGACCATCCTTTACGTAACCATCCCAATTTTATCGAAGCATCTGCTGGAACCGGAAAAACACACCTCATCATGCAAATGTTAGGTGAAGTGATGACTCATGATGTAACAAATCATATCAAAGAGAATCGACTACTGCAATTTTTAGTGCTCACCTTTACAGAAAAAGCTGCTGGAGAATTAAAGACCCGATTAAAATTAAAAATCCTAGAGCTCTATGACAACGGCAAACACCCAGAATACTACCAGTATCTACGAGATTTAGACCAAGTTACGATCTCCACCATTCATGGTTTTTGCAATATGGTGTTAACAGAATACCCAGTCGAAACCCAAAACAATCCTAATGTCAAACTGACATCGAATGAAGAATTGATTCGAAAGACGTTTTACGAGCTCAAAAGGAGCCAATGGGAAGGTAGAGACAAACAATCACTCGCAAATGAGATTCTCATCTCTAATTTAAAAACGAAGGAAGACCTCGTTGTTAACACAACTTCTAAACTCCTTGCCGACACAAAGGACTATGTATTCCCAAGATTGGTATCCTTAGACGAATGCATTCAGAATGCAAACCAAAGCAACGTTTCTGACTTACTCATGACAATCTGTGAATCTTTAAAAGGACCAACGGGTGAATCCATCTATGCACAAGGTGCGAAAGGGAGCATCCCACAATGGATGGAGAATTGGTCCTCACTTGAGCCATTTGCAAATGCGATCCGTAGCGAAGATAAAAAGTATATAGCGAATGAATTACAACGAATTGCGGATTTAGGACGTTCTCTTGGTAAGGATATTGGTAAGGCTACAGGATTCGATTATTTCCTATTGGAAGGGAGTACGATTGCCAAGAAATTAGACCAAGCTGCCATTGCGTTACAAGGGAAAATAAAATCGGTAGTCGATTCGCTGAAGGAAATCTTCCCTCTGGACCAATTGGATTATGAAGGATCCATCTTCTTACAAAATACAGTGATCGATCTCACTTCGAAAACAAAATCCATCATCGATAAAGGAGAATACCTGACCTATGATCAAATGATCTTAAAGGTTTATGATGTGATTGTTCGTAACCCAAACCAAACCTTGGTCCAATCCTTACAAGAACGATTCCAAGTTTGTATCCTAGATGAATTCCAAGACACAGACAAAAACCAATACCAAATTTTTAAAACTTTGTTTTTAGACAAAGATACAAAGTCAAGAATGCTCTTTTGTATTGGTGACCCGAAACAAAGTATCTACGGATTTCGCGGAGCCGATATTGGAATTTATCTAGATGCATCTCGTGACTTCGAATCCAAAGCTACCTTAGAAACCAATTATCGATCCACAAAAGAATTAATCCATGGACTCAATACCATTTTCCATGATGAAACAAAAGAATTTGGTACAACACATTTTTTCCCCATCGAAGAACCAGGCTCCAGTAAAGAAAACTACTTATATAAGAAAGTATCCTCCCCTGACCCTGATACCATCAAATACCAATATGTGAATCCTAATGAATCAGCGATTCATATTTTTGATTTCAAGGAACGGTTTCAAAACATAAACAAAGTAAGAAATACTTGGGCAGAAACAATTCGCAATGAAATCAAACGAATCCAAACCAAAGAAACAACTCTCTCTTATAACAAAAAAGGCGAACGAGAAATCCAAGAGATCAGGTTAAAGGACATTGCCATTCTTTGTGGGAACCAAAAAGAATCAGCTCTTGTAGAATTTTATCTATCAAAAGCGGGAATCCCATGTTCAATCTACAAACAAAGAGGGATTTACCAATCCAGAGAAGCCGATCAAATTCAAAATCTTTTGGAATGTTTACTGAGTTCCAACTCTTCCCAAAGTTATAAAAAAATACTATTCTCTGATATCTTTTCTATCCACCCACATGAAATCCAAAAGTTTGATGAACACTCCATTGACTCGTATGAGAAATCACTCATCGACAAATGGCAAAGACTCGTCAAAGAAAACAGATATGCTAGTTTCTTTCGATCTGTCATGGACGAAACCAAACTCTTTTGGCAAGAAGGCAAAAGCACACTCGAATGGGAACGTAAACGCACAAACTTCCGGCAAATCTTCCAAAAATTATTAGAAATACAACTGAAGTCAAATTGTAGTTTGCAAGAGTTACTCTCCCATTTACGTGAGCTCAAACAAAAAAAACAATCTCCCGAAGAAGAGCCGTTATTTGATCGCGAAACAGAAGAAGATTCTGTACAAATTTTAACCATACATGCATCAAAAGGATTGGAGTGGCCAGTCGTATTCTTATTTTATTTTGGGAACAGGGGAAACCGTATAACGAATAAAGAATACCCGATCGAAATCGAAACACCGGAAGGCAAAAAACGAAAATGGATTCTTGACTTATGGGATCTAAATCCAGATAAAGAAGACGAACAAAATCATTTCTTGAATGAACAAAAACGTCTGTTATATGTTGCACTTACGCGACCAAATCTAAGGCTTTACATTCCCAAACTCAATTGGGGCGGAGCCAATAAACTTCCCAATTCTGGGTATAGCCAAATCCTCTACCAAGAATTAGATAGAATCCAATCGTTGCGAAACCAGAATCCTTCTCTTGCATCGAGTTTTGTATTCCGAGATCCAAACGAAATTTCAGAAGTAACAAAAACAAATTCTCTTCCCGCAAATGACACCCAATCGAAGAAACCAACCTCCCCAATTCTATACCCTTCTGAAATCAAAATTGGTAGAGTGCTCTTGCAGCATAGTTACACAAGTTTGCAAGCAAATGAAAAAAACTTAAATGTGACCCAAGAAGAAAAGAAAAAAGAATTAGAAGAAACTCCTGATGTGGAAGTGAGTTCGACTTTTGAATTGCCTTCCAGTGCGAAGATCGGAAATTTTTTACATAACATTCTTGAATTATGTGATTTCTCTATTTTCCAATTGGATGTGGATGCGATCCTACAAAGTTCTGTATGGAAGTGGGCTTACCAAAAATCGTTTGCAAGGTATCCCGTTGAAGTCGAAGGTAAGGAACTTAAAATAGAAGAGACTGTTGCTCAACTTTTGAAACAAGCAATGACAGCAAAGATCAACCTTGCGACAGGCAATTCCATATCCTTAAGTGAATTAAAGGAAGAAGAAAAGTCCGCAGAATTAAAATTCCATTTATTCTTACAAAACTTACTGAAAGAAAGTGGAGCTTCATTGACTGATGGATTCGAACACTACTTAAAAGGAGCCATCGATTTGGTGTTTGTGAAGGATCAGAAATTCTATATTGTTGATTATAAATCCAATTTATTACCAAACAACGATTATAGCAGTGAAGCAGTCGTAAGTGCCGTCCGTGACAAAGGGTATCTCTTCCAAAAGTCAGTGTATTCCTTTATTTTATTTGAATACCTAAAGTCTCTCTTTGGTCCGAGTGGAGCCTTAGACAAGTTTGGTGGTGTGTATTATTTATTCTTACGAGGGATGTCAGGTGATAAACAAACCGGTATCTACTCGGATTTAAAACATTCTGATTCCGAATGGACACTAGAGCAGTTTGATGAAATCAAAAAAGAAGTGATGGCCTATATCCGTAGTGCTTCTGACCAATTAGAAAAGGTATATTCATGAAAGTGATCGATGAAAAAATCCAATCCTTTGTGAATTCCTTATACAATCTTTTCCCCGATTGGGACTCGTCACTCAAGGATACGATTGCAAGTTTACTTGTACAATCCCAAAGCGGAGATTTGTACCTTCCCATCACAGATGACAACACAATCGACAAACTGAAAACCTACTTCCCGTTTGTGATCGAGAAAGAGGGAACAGAATCCAGGTTGTATCTGCAAAAAAGCCATTCAGAAAAAATCAAATTCGAATCCTTACTCAATGCATTCTTAACCCATAAAACAAACCAAAAAAAGAATGCAACGGCATCTTCTGACCAAATCACAAAGATTGTGAGTGATTTAGAAAGAGAATCAAAGATCACACTTGCGAAGGAACAAAGGGATACGATCAGAGATGTCATCACTTCCAACTTCCGAGTGATCTCTGGTGGCCCAGGGACTGGTAAAACTACAGTTGTTTCCTTTCTCTTAATGGCATTAGACCGCTTACAATTACTCCCTAGTATAGACCGAATTGCACTTGTGGCACCAACAGGAAGAGCATCACAAAGATTAACTGAATCCATCCAAAGGAATTTAGAAAGATTTGCAGAGAATCCTTCAGAGTCTTCCAAGTTCCGCGGACAAACCATTCACAATTTATTAAAAATCAATCCAACAACAAACCAAGCCAAATTTGGTGAGAAGCGGACTTTACCATATGATTTGATCATCATGGATGAAACCTCCATGGTGGATTTAAAATTGATGAATTTATTTTTTTCAGCAATCCATTTTGATACTCATATAATACTTCTCGGTGATCCGAACCAACTTCCTTCGGTTGGACAAGGTGAGGTATTAACCGATCTCATAACTACCTTAAAAAACAAAAAAGAATTTTTATCAGAACTTAAAAGTAACCACCGGTTTTCGAATGATTCTGAATTCAGTGTGTTTGCTGAAGTCGTCAAACAATCCTTTGATGAGAGTAATGAAACGAAATCGTTCCCAAAACCAAACCTTATTACAAAATCAGAACTCCATTCGGAAAAGGATTTTGTTTGGATCCAAGGTGATAAAAAAACAAAACAAACAAAGGGAAACCATCACGAGATCCTCGATTGGAACTTAGAGAGTATGGTTCCATTTTTTTGGGAAGAATGGTATCTACACACTGCTAAAGAAGCCGCAAATCTCCATTGGGAACCGAACGCACTGAAAGACCCAAAGAATAAATTGATGTTTGAATCCATCTTAAATGAGTACAGATGTCTCACGATATTACGAAATGGTTACTTTGGAATTGAATCCATCCAAAATCAGATTTTGAGTTATGCCAAAAAACAAATCACAAATCCGAAAAACGAAACGAATCTCAAATACCGCCAGTTATCTAAGTCGTTTTACTTTGAAGGGATGCCCATCATCATCCAATCAAATGACCAAATGAGAAAATTATTCAATGGTGACATTGGCCTTGTGGTTTCGATCCATTCTGAATTAAGGGCAGTATTCTCCATTGAAGATCGTTTGTATTCCTTTGCACTGGATACATTACCTGACCATGAACCAGCTTTTTTTCTCACCATACACAAAAGCCAAGGTTCGGAATACAAATCGATTTTACTCTATCTCCCTCCCATAACAGCTTTGGATGTGGATGCAGAAAACAATCTTTCCATTCTGAACCGAAGGATCTTGTACACGGCAATCACTCGCGCCAAAGAAAGAGTAATCCTACTTGGAGATTTCCAAACATGGGAATTTGGATTACAATCATTCCGCAAACGGTATACAGGAATTCAAATTTTGTAATATAACTTTTTTTAGATTCAAGAATCTCCATTCTTTAGTTTCACATCACTAAAAGCAAATTTCCCATCCAAACCAAAGTAATAGAATTTTGGTCGTTGCGGATTGTATTGCAAATCCCAAGTATCTAATGCATTGTCTACTCCCACAAACCATTGGAAGTGGCTTAAAAACTTCTGCGATAGCCTGATGTTTAAATTCGTATAGGGATTCACCATACGGTATCCATACGTGGGACTTGTGGTGCAATAGGAAAGATTCTTCTCCGCGCAGTAATCAGAAAGAACCGTTGGCAATGCTCCCAAAAGATTTTGAATTGAGTTTTGCGACTCTTGGTTTAAGGCAGTTTCCAAAGAATCAAAGTTAGATGGTAAATCAGGATTACACCAAAACGGATTTTTGATACAGTAGTATGGTTGTTTTCCAAAAACAACTGCAAAAACCGATAAGGAAATCCCACTTGATTTTTCTTCCACCCTAAGATTCAAATTCCAACGATGACGCCCCCGACCTTCCAATGGCAAATTGGTTAATTCATCTTTCGTATCTGTATACGTATACCCAACACCTGTTGTCACGATGTCTGTCAAACGGATACTAATGGAAGATTCAATGCCTTGGGTCATTGCCTTTTGGTAATTGGATGTTTGGAACACCATAAGGCCTGATGCATCTCGAACAGGATTTGTTCGGTAACCAATTAAATTATCTACATTATTATGAAATAAATTTGAGCTATACCAAATCCGTTTGGTAATGTCCCATTCCCAACCGAAATTATAACTTCGTGATAATTCTGGTTTCAGATCAGAATTCCCAACCACACGATACCCAACACCCGGATTCAAAAAATTAAAATACAAATCTTGGAAACTTGGCGCTCGGTATCCGAGTCCATTTGCCACTCGGATCCTAAATTGATCCGTGACGTCATATCGTACGGCAAGTTTGGGAAGCCACTCCCCTCCATAAATGGAATCGTGGTCATACCGAATCCCAGGAACTATTTGGATTCTTGGTTTATCTGACACCCTCCACTCATCTTGCAAATAAAACGCATTGCGAAATCGGTAAGCATTCCCATTGATGGACTGGCCTTTCGTTAACAATGGATTAAAATCTTCATAACAAACATTAGGATAGGTTCGTCGACAATCGGGAGCAATCCTTGCCGAAGAGATTTGATCTTGTAAATTTTCAGCTCCCACCGAAGTCACATGATTTTCAGATATTTTATAATCTACCCTGGTTCTCAATTCTGTGACTGCATTGTCAGTTCTTTGTTGTGAGTCTAAATCATCTGCTTTCCTTTGGTCCGTCACATAGAGATCTTGGAATCTGGAATAGTTTGCATTAAGATTTAAATTAATTTTTTGAGATGCAATCCAATCTACGTTAAATGCTCCCATAAAATCATGTGTTTTGTTCCTTCGATCAAAAATGGTTCTGGGAGGTGATGCATCAACAGCGGATTGGTCTAAATGCCTATAATAAAACTGTCCTGTGAGAATCAAATTGTCAGTTGCCCGATAAACCGTCTTATTTGATAAATTCATATCATTAAAAGCACTTCCTGATGTAGACTCTAAGGGTGGAGTGTACATAGGAAAACGCGTAGCCAAAATGTATTGGTTGGCAAGAGGTGTATCAAACGTATATGGATTGTACCCTGGAGCTAGGGATGCATAACGCCCGTTCCTTGGACCAATTGTAGCATCTGGAGTAAGGTCATACCCTTCCCCTTTATGCCAACCTACTGTAAATAAGGTAGATAAATGATCAGACTTTGCCCCAACAGATGCATAGTTTCGGTATTCCATATAAGGGCCAAAGTATCGTT
>NZ_BFAZ01000001.1 GCF_003114815.1 Leptospira ellinghausenii | reverse complement strand
TTGTAAAAATTGTCCGGGATTGATTCTTTTTTTTCAGGTTTGAAAAACCAGAAAACTGGGGTTCGAGAGTATTCCATCGCCCTAATGGTTTGCAGTGATGCAAGATTGAAACTGATATCTGTGAAGTTAATTGACCATTTATCGGCAGAGATTCTTATAACATACGTCATTCGACTGTTACAAAGATTCTAAATTCCTAGCTTAGAAATTTAGAAAATAAACTTGACCATTCCCAAAAATCAAGTCAGTTAAAAGGCGCATTTCGCTTGGAAACAAATTGTAAACAGATGAAGGTATATGCAAAAATAATCGTATTCTTATGTTTCCTTTTTTTTCTTTTTTGCAAACAATCACACGAAACTCTCCCACAAATCCAAAATGGTGTCTTAGATCTACAAACAATCTTGTTTCATACCCAATCGACTTTCCCATTACATGGAGAATGGAAATTTACACCCGGTGTTTTCACAGAAGTTGATACAAACGATACCATTTTAGTTTCCATTCCTGACACACCCAACTGGAACCAACACCAGAAAAAAGCTAACGATGAAGGCTTCGGAATTGGTACCTACAAACTCACGATCCTACTTCCAAAAGAAGAGAAACGCTTAGCAATTCATTTACCCCTGATACACTCTGATTGCAAAATCTTCCAAGACAAGGGACTGATAGGAGAATTTGGTTCGTTCGATGAAGAAAGTTTTATGGATCGAATGCCAAGAGTTTTTTCCTTAAAACCAACAAACCAGTCTCAGGTGACACTTACCTTTTATGTGAAAAATCGATTTTATCATTTTGGTGGGATTCGGATTCCACCCATCATAGGAACAGAAGAAGAAATTTATAAATCAATCCAAGTTTCCATTTTACAAGAAGCAATCTTAGCAGGTGGACTTGTTTTTTTAGGTTTATACCAACTGGGAATCTATTTCACACGAAAAAAAGTGAAAGGTTCCCTATACTTTTTTCTATTTTGTATCCTGATGTTTTTCCAAATTTTATCCACAGGCTCTCAAAGCCTCTTCTTGCTAACTGGCAAAAAAATGGGAGAACTCGTCTACAGAATTGATTTGTTTACAGAATATTCGGGAGTGATTGCTGGATTATTTTATATTCACTGCCTCACGAAAGAATACATAAACAAAAAAATCATTTATGTATTTTCATTCCTGATCTTGATACCACTAATCAATACAATTTTTGGAAGTGTTAGGTCAATCAGTTCTTATCACTTCTATGTCCTTTACCTCATCATCCCTATTTTAATTTTACATTTTTATTTGATATTTCGTTACATCCGAGACAAACGATCTGGTTATATCTACTTGGGGTTATCAGTTTTATTTTTAATTGGTGCAGCGACAAATGACATCATTTTAACTCTTATCCATAGAACAGAACCAATGTATTTGAACCTTGGTCTCCTTTTATTTGTATTTTTCCAGTCTCTCTTTTTATCCAAACATATTTCTGGTGAAATTGTTTCTGCTGAAATCAAATTCAAGGACGTATTGTTCCAATTAATACAATCCGAAAAATTATCATCAATTGGGATGACCGTAACAAGTGTCGCACATGAAATCAATTCGCCTTTAAGTGCTGTAATTTTAACAAGTGATTCTATTAGAGAAAATATTTCTGATTTCTTCAAACAACTCCCACAATTGGAATCCATTTCCAAAAAGAGCTTTCCTTTTATTTATTCTATCATCGAACAAGCATTAAACCAAGAAAACTTGCCAACAGGAATCGAATTCAGACAAAAAAAATCCCAAGTTCTAACTGAATTGGAAGAAAACAAAATCGAATTTAGCGAACAATATGCAGATATTTTCGTAACACTGGGAGTGGTCGAATTACAAGAGGAATGGATTCAAATTTTACATGATTTCAATTCAAAAGCATTACTTTTGTTAACAGAAAAAATTGTCACGATTTTACAAGGGACTAACGCTATCCAATCTTCTGCAAATCGTGCTATCAAAATCGCACAAGCTCTCAAAAACTTTACCCATTTTGATCCTAAAGCAGAAATCAAAACCATTCAATTGTCAGAATCACTGAATCAAATTCTAACAATTTTGCAAGGTTCACTCAAACACGGAATCGAATTAAAAACAAATTTCATCAATATCCCACCAATTGAATGTTATCCGGATGAACTCAACCAAGTTTGGACCAATATGATCCAAAACGCCATCCAATCGATGAATGGGAAAGGAAAACTCAACATCGAAATCAATCAGACGATTCTAAAGAACAATCCATTTGCCTATGTCAGCATCGAAGACTCAGGTCCTGGTGTACCAAAAGAAATATTAGATAAAATATTTGATCCTTTTTTCACAACGAAACCAATTGGCCAAGGAACTGGTCTTGGATTGTATATTTCGAAACAGATCATTGAAAAACACAAAGGGATCATTGATGTAAAATCAGCGAAAGGAAATACAAAATTCATCGTATATTTGCCTTATAGCCAAAAATCAAATTTAGAAGAGAATTTATCTTAATCGTTTCAAAAATAAAAACAGATTTTTATCAAATTCTATTTGGGATCAGGCAAACGAAAACTAACAGTAGTTCCCTTCCCCTTTTCACTTGTGGCCCAAATTTCTCCACCGTGTAATTTAACAAATTCATGGCATAAAATGAGACCAAGTCCCGTGCCTTTTTCTCCTTCTAACCCTATACTTGTTAACTGTGCATCTAAACGGAATAATTTCTCTAAATCAGAGCTATTCATTCCGACTCCATTATCTTTGCATTCAATTCGTACACCATCCTCTTCTTGTGAGACAGAGATTTGGATTTTTCCATTGTCATTGGTAAACTTAATCGAATTGGAAATCAAATTTCGTAAGACCGCTTGGATCATTTCAGAGTCTGCATAGACAAACGAAAATTTTTCGGGGATCTCTACAGTGAACTGAATCCCCTTTTTCTGAATCAAAGCTGCCATTTGTTCGGTAATCTTAGAAACAATTGTCCGAAGGTTGACTTCTTTGGGACGGAATGGCATATTGCCTGTTTGAGTTCTTGCCCAATCAAGAAGTTGTTCCAACAAACTATAAACTCGCGAGGCAGATTTTTTAATTTCAAAAACGGTTTCCCTTTTTTCAGAATCGGTATAGGTATCAAAGTCCTCGTACATCAGTTCTGTGATTTGTTTAAAGGAACCTAACGGATTCCGTAAATCGTGAGCAATGATCGAAAAAAATATATCTTTTGTGCGATTGGACTCACTTAAAAGTTTTTCGGATTTGTGTAATGCTTCAATCGCTTGTGTTTTTTCAAAAATCTGAGTTCTCAGCAACTTAGTTCGGTCATATACTTTTTTTTCTAACTCAAACCGATTGAACAATAACCTTTGGTATTGTAAGGTGATAAACTCAGCAAGTATTGCATACGGTATCAAAAACGAAATGAGATAAATATAAGAATCAAAGATAACCGGTTGTACGAATGGTCCAACACCTAATCGAGTCATTAGTACACTCGACAAATACAATAAGAATACACCTAATGTGACTCCCTTAATTTGGAACCGATACCCTAAATAAATTAGAATCAGAAACGAAAGAAAAAATAAATAGGGAAATTGATAAACAATCACTGCTTGGAAAACGATAAATATGATTGTCCAGAAAACGAGACGTAAGGATAACTCCTTCCATACCAATTTCCTCCAAGCCATAAACATCGGAACAGTAATAAAAATTCCAATTGTATCACCAAAGGTAATTACAACGAGGGTTCGAACGATTTCATTTAAATTTAAGTTATGAAAGTATCCAAAGGAATTTAGTACCATTCCGATAAGTAAAATCGAAATTAAACTAGATAAAAAGGCAACATATACGATAAAATAAAAATTATCTTTTGTCGAATTGAGGTTTTTTCTTATTTTTTTAGTCCAGAAATAATAGGCGAGAACTGATTGAAACGCATCAACTGTCGCAGTTAAACAAATACTAAGATACAATTGAAATTGTGTGAGTTGGAATTGACTGCTAATCAAACCATCTTTATTAGCAAGAAAACTTGCTAACCAAACAATTGGGAAAAATCGATATCCGAAAAATATACATCCGATGAGACCAATCCCAGAAGGGATCCATAATACAGCCAAATTCATAGGTTGGAATGCAAAATATTCCATACCCAATTTGGCAGAACCAATGTAGGCTAAAAAGAGGAAGATACCTTTTAAGAATGACTTCCAGACCATAGTTTTCTATATTAAAAAACCTGAATTTATAAATAAAACAACATTTAATTCAAATAATTAGAATGAATTCGATTCGAGTCCTATTATTTTTCAGTTTCGATTGGCAGTTTTACCATTCAGAAGAGCCAAAAAATCAGCAGGAATGTTTTTACTTTTCATAAAAAATGTTCCGACTAACATAGAATCAATCATTCCTTTGTATTTTTGCCAATCTTCAAAAGATTCGATTCCTGACTCAGCCACTCGGATGATCGACGAATCCAATTTAGGTGCAATTTGTTCAATTAGATTTTTGTGAATTTGAAATGTATCTAGGTCGCGTGTATTGATCCCAATGGTATTTGCCCCCATGTCTAATGCAATATCCACTTCCTTTTGGTTATGGGTTTCCACGAGGACAGCAAGACCAAGTCGAGTCGCATGTTCATGTAAAAGTTTTAATTGTTCTGGTGAAAGGATACGAACAATGAGTAAAATTGCAGAGGCACCATAAGCATACGCTTCATCGATTTGAATTGGATCTAAAATAAAATCCTTACGAATGACTGGAACAGAAACCTTGTTTGCAACAGATTGTAAATCACTCAGGGAACCATAAAAATACGATTTATCAGTCAGGACAGAAATGGCACCTGCTCCTGAACTTTCATACTCGGTGGCAATGGAGACCGGATTGTAATCGGGCCGAATCACTCCAGCACTGGGACTACCTTTTTTGCATTCGGCTATGACCGAGATGGATGTTGTTTTGAGATGAGATTTCCAATCTCGAATGGGAATCGTTCTGTCGGGTAAAACCTTACCACGACTTTCATTGATTTCAGAATGTTTCGTTTCTACAATTTTGTGTAAAATAGGATTCAAATGAATTGGTCAAAAGGATTTTAACGCTGCTTCTTCTGAATCATAAATATCGAATAAGGAAGTCAGTTCGATGACATCAAAGATCCTTTTTACAGCTGGTTTGATATTGGAAATCTTAAGTAATCCTTCTTTGGAATTGAGTTTGCGTAAGGTAGATATGCAAGCACGAAACCCCGAGGAAGACATATACTCTACATCTTTCATATTGAGAAGAACCTTTCTATGACCTAAAGAGTCAATGAGTTCAGTGAGTCCCTCTTCCACTTCATTCGCCACAGAAACGTCCAATCGACCTTCCAAATAAACGACTAGTTTTCCGTCTTTCACTTCGTGTTTCAGCACCTATTTACCCAACCTGATATGATTTTACAAAATCGATGTATTTTAACGGAGTGTCAATCAATGTTTTCTGAATCCATACTGAGCCAATCTGACCTGAAAAATCTTCACTCATTTCTCATTTTAGGGGGTGGGTCCTCCGGTGATTCGGCAGCTCTCCTACTCAATTCCCTTGGGAAAAAAGTCATTCTCGCGGATCGTTTCCCAGAGAAAGCAAACCAAAGTCTGTATACGAAAGTTTTGTCCGATCTTATGCCACAAGAATGTCTTGATGGAATTGATTGTCTCATCAAAAGTCCAGGAATCCTACCAGATCACCCAATTTTAGAAACGGCACGTGGGAAACAAATTCCCATCCTAAGTGAGATTGCACTTGGCAGAATTTTTTTCAATGGACCAGTAATTGGGATCACTGGCACCGATGGCAAATCGACAACTACTGCTTTAACGTTTCATCTGCTAAAGAAAAAATACCCAAATGCAAAAATGGGAGGGAATATTGGAGTTCCGTTTACTTCGTTTTGTAGGGAAAATCCAGAGATTGTTGTATTAGAATTATCAAGTTATCAATTGGACGACTCACCTAACTTAAAACTGACGGCATCTGCCATCTTAAATCTTGCATCCGATCATTTAGAAAGGCATAAAACCATGGAATCCTATGCACTCGCAAAATGGAAAATTCAAAATTTGGAAGACAACAAACACCAATGTTTTGTGAATCCAAATTTTTTCACTTATACTCCATTTATGATTCCAACGAATTCCAATTTACATTTGGTTGGAGAAAATGAATCTTATTTTGTCACACAAAACCCAAATAAAATCCATACACCAAATCATGAATATGATGTTTCCTTATTCCCTCTAAAAGGAAAACACAACCTTATGAATTTATGTTTTGCCATTGCTCTTGCTGAGGTTGTGGGATTAAATCCAGACCAAATCCAAAGACAATTGGAAACATTTGATGGTTTACCACACAGGTTTCAATCCATTCCCACAGAAACCATCAATCCAAAATACCAGTCCATTCGGTTCATTAATGATTCAAAATCAACAAACTTACATTCGATGTTATCGGGAATCTCCGGTTTCAAAAAAGGTGATCCCATTTATCTGATATTAGGTGGAATTCCGAAAGTCGAACCAATTCAACCACTGATAAAAAGATGGAAAGAGTTAGAGTGTCCTCTATTTGTCTTTGGAAAGGCAAAAGAAGTTTGGGGAGAAGAATTAAATCTTACAGGATTACCGGTTTTTTATTTTGATGATTTAAAATCATTACTAACTGAAGTGAAAGAAAAAATTGATCATCATTGGTTAGCCAAATCAAATTTACAAAATGAGGAAATCCTGACGGTGATTTTTTCACCGGCAGGTGCTAGTTTTGATCTCTATAAAAACTTTGAAGAGAGAGGGAATCACTTTAAAAATCTAATCCAAGATTTTTTTGGAACAACCTTAAAGTAAGTTTTAACCTCGGATATGGTATCCACCATCCACATGTCGAATTTCACCAGTGATTCGATTGGAAGGACGGAACAAATAACATACTTCTTCTGCAAGGTCTTTTGCTTTTGCATTCCCAAGTGGAGAGGAAGTTTGGCAATGGATTTCAGCTTCTTCTAATCCTTCAATTGCAGAACCAGCTTTACTTGCTCGGTAAGGAGAAAATCGAATTGCATTCACTTGGATTTCTTTTTCTTGTCCCAATTCCATAGCCATCTCTTTCACAAGTCGCTCGAGTGCTGCTTTGGCAACACCAATGTTTTTATATGGATGAACTACAACTTTTTCTGCACCTAAATAACTGAGAGCAACAATGGATGCTCCGGTAGTTAAAAGATTTCGATTATAAAGGCTTTGGACAATCGCAAGTAAAGAAAAAGAGGAAACATTCATCGCATCCATAAATTCTTCTCTAGAAACGGTCATAATTGGTTTTACTTTCCCTTGGCGAATGGTTTTGTCCATTGCAATGGAGTGTAATAAAGAATGAATGTTTTCCTTTTTTTCTAACAAAAAGTCGGCAAAGGAATCTATACTCTCTTGGATGGTGACATCGAGAGGGAAGGTGATCACATCTTCACCTAATTCTTTTTTTACGGTATTTTGAAAATCTGCATATGTACGATCTAAAAAGTTTATGCTGTTTTCAGATAAATTTTTGTGAAAAGGTGTTTTCCCAAGTCCTGTGCAAATAAGTTTGGCACCTTGGTCTTTACATTCTTTTGCAATGATAAGTGCAAGTGAGGACGCATCTGTAATGCCAGTAATGATCACTGTGCGACCTTTTAGATTTTGGTTCATTTCTCCTCCTAATGCTTAGACACACAAGTTTCGGAGGTGCTTTAAAAGACGAACTTTTTTTCAGGTTTTTTTTATCGTTTGTGCTGAATTTTTTCGTAAGCACGACTTTCAATGAAGAGGTCGAGAAGGTCTCCATCAATGTGTTGGTCTCGCACTTCCATTTTTAAAATATCAAACGCCCGATCGAGTGGAACCGCTTTTTTATAAGGACGGTCCTGATCCGTTAACGCATCAAAAATATCAGCAATAGCCATCATTTTCGCCTGGACGGGAATCTCGACCGCAGACAACCCCCTAGGGTATCCCGACCCATTCAATTTTTCATGGTGGCCATGTGCGATACTCGGAACCATTTTGAGTTCTCTTGTCCAAGGAATTTTGGATAAAAATTGAAACGTATGTTCCACATGGGATTCAATTTCCCTCCTTTCTTCAAAATCCAAAGAACCACGACGAATCGATAAAAAATTAAATTCTTTTGGAAGTAACAAACTCAATTGGTTCCCATCAGTTGTGTGGTAACTCATTTTCGAAATCTCTTCTAAAAAGTTTGAATTCCCTTCTTCCAAAATAGTTGGTTCATTCGAATCGGTGATGACACGAACCATCTCGTCCAATTTTTCTTTCTCTAATGTATATTCTAATTCGATTGATTTTTCAAACTGAGGATAACCATTGTTACCGTGTTTTTTTAAGTATTCTATTTTTTTCTGTGCAAGTTTTGCTTCTACATCTTTCAGTATAAATTGGAATCTCCAACGAATGAGATCCAACTCATAATCTTCCAATTTTTTGGCTTTTACCAAAACCTTTTCTCTTACACCAACTTTTCCAAAATCATGTAATAAGGAAGCATAACGAATTTCTTTGATTTGAGATTCGTTAAAGTGAACATCTTTAAAACGTCCAACTTGCACTCCATTCACAGATTCAGCAAGTCCAACGGTGTACTGTGCCACACGAAAGGAATGACCAGATGTTGTTGGGTCCCTAGATTCTATCGCAGAAACACTAGCAGTGACAAACCCTTCAAACAAGGTTTCAATTTCATGGACAAGGTTATTGTTTTGGATCGCAACGGCAGCTTGTCCTGCAACTGCCATCACAAGTTCTTCCGAATATTTATCATAATCCAAAACTGAATTCGATTTCATTTCATCTAATGTCAGTTTGGTTTGAAAATTCTTTTTGCGATTGATGAGTTGGATAACACCTACTACTTCATCATGGTGGTCTTTCATGGGCACCACCAACATTGACTTTGAGTAATAATTACTCATTCGATCAAAATCACTGTTAAACTTATATTCTTCTTTGCCCGAAAGTTCGTATACGTTTGGGATATTTAATTGTTTGCCAGTAAAAGCAACATAACCTGCGATACTTTTTTTATTGATAGGGAGGATAAATTCATCACTATTTAAATCCAAGGCAGAAATTTTAAACCTTAAATTTCTTGGATTCCCCCTTTCATCTTTTTCCACCAAATACAAAGAACCAGAATCTGAATTGGAAATCTCGCGTGCTGAATTCAAAATATCTCGAAGTAATTTCGTAAAATCTTTTTCATTGGCTAAACTGATTCCAATTTTTGTTAGTTTTGAAATCTCATTCGTAGATACATTGATTCGTTTTTGGAGTTCAAACTTATCAACTATCATCTGCAAGCTGGTGAATGCATTTACCAAATTTTTGATGAGAAATACCAAAGGAGCATCATCTGGAACATTAGTGAAAAACAATTCCTCTTCGATCGACAATGCCATATAACCTGTGTAGTCGATTGGTGCCCGAACGATGATGTTGGACATAATTGTAGGATTTTCTTTTAAAAACTGATGGATTTCTTTGTGTTTATTTTCCACCTCATAACGAGAGATGTAAAACAAGAGTTTTATGATTTTTCCTTGTGAATCAAAATCTGTATTGGGTAAATCGGAGAGAGGAAGGACTTTTGTTTTTAGTTTTTTAGAAAAATCGGCGATTTTACCTTCAAAAAAAGGGTCATCCGTGATGATATATTTCGAATCCGAAGATGGGTTCACAGAATTACTATCGACAGCAAAAAATTCACTGTCGATTGTTTTTTCAAAAATTTATTCTGACTTTGGTTTGATTAGAAGTAGAAAGCCAAAAACTAAACTTGAAATTAGATAAAAACTCAAAAAATATAAGACTTGGACCCCTAACAAGACATAGGGTGAATGATTCCAATCTTTTGGTTCCACGACTAAAAACGGCAAAAAAGTTGCAAGTACGGACGGAACCAAATAGGAAACAACTCCTCGTTTTCCTGAATCTGACCATTTCAATTCATCTAGATAAAAATAGATTCCTCGACCAAACATTCCAATCCCAAATGCCAAAGGTATACTTACCAATAAATCTACACTGATCGCTGTTGAAAACCCGATACTTCCTAACCATACACCGATCTCAGCTTCTCTTGGGATGGGAACTTTTAGGTATTGAGAAATGATTGTAAAACCAATTAATGATGAAAATCCCAAAAGGACTGGTTTTGAAATGATTTCAATAAATTCATAATTTGTTTTGTAAGGTGATAAGAGGAATAGAATACAAGGTAAAAATAAAAATATTAGATACTGTTTATCTTCCTCCACTAACTTTGATTCGTTTGACTTTGCGGAATTCCAAAACATTTCCCGAGACCATACAAAAGCACCCATGGCAACAGTGAATGGTAAAAGCCGAGACTCATCCTCTGCGAACAGTTGTGATTGAAACAAATGGATCCAATAAAAAAAAGTCCCAAAAAAAAGAGTGAGTAAAATCGAAATCAAAAAACCGACAATTCGTGAATATGAGAATATTCTCTCTCCTAACACCTGAAACGCAAAAAACAAAATTAAATTGGTTTTTGTTAGAAGCATAAAAATGGATTGGGTATCCCAACCAAAAACGGAAATTCCCCATTTCGAAAGAGAGAATAAGAGAAAAATTCCGATGACAGAAAGACTCATCCAGTACAGTAAGAACAAATTTCTATTCTCTTTACTTGTTACAAACACCAAACTATACTGCAAAAAGAAAAGAGATGTAAAAAAATAAATAAAATCGATTTCTATCGAGATCATGGTATCACCTCTTCGCTGATACTAAATGGAAGGATCGAATAAGGAGGTTCTCCATTACGATCTAAACTTTGGAAATTATGATGAAACCCTCTTATGGATTGGTTTCCAATGAGGATAAACTTTTCTTTTCCCTTTGGTTTCAGTAGAATACTACGATTGAAAAAATACAATACTGGGTTTTCTTTAAGTTCCTTTCCAAGGTTTTGGAAATGAGGTAAAATTTTTGTGTAAGGTTCGTATATATCAATGGAATTTGCAGCTCGTATAATAACCGTTTTCTGCTTCAAATTAGGAATGGAACGATTCCTTAGAATCCAATGTTTGGGATCATTGTATTCAGTTTGAAAATCACCAACTCCATCTGCCGATAGAATTCGAATGTTAGAAAAAGAATATAATTTTTCTTTCAGTTCAGGTTTTACTTTTTTCAAAAAAAGTTCCACTTCTCCAGGTAATTCCCATAACACAACTTCCATTTTGGGAAAATGTTTTGCAACCGCTTGGGAAGTGACACCTGGATACTCGGGGTGGTTCAATGCAGGACCAATGTCTAAAAATACAACTTGGTTCCCTCTCTCATGTAATTTCAGGTCACCAAACAATGATTTTCTGAGAACTAACATCGATTTTGAGAGATAGGCATTTGGATTCAAAAGATCATCTAAGATTAAATTGGTATCTTCTAATCGATTTTCGTAGGTTCTCGCTCTGATCTCTTCATCTTGGGATTGGAATAAATACCTACCAGTATACGAACGAATTGTTTTTTCTTCTAATTCAGAAAAAAGTCCATTATTCGTTAGATTCCATGTATAAGGATAAATTGGTTTTCCAATTTCAAAATTCACAGTTGTTGGTATTGGTTCAATTTGGCCATAAGGTGAAAGTTTTACATATTGTTTGTAATACTCTTCCGATTCTTCGATATGATTTCTTTCCCTAGACAAAATACTCAAATTAAACAGTGCAAATCGATAATAAGGTTTTTCTTCGATGGCATACGTTGATTTTGCATGAAGAATCGATTCCCAAACTGATTTTGCGATACTCCAATTTCCAACATTATATTGGGCTGCTCCATACAATAGTAGAGATTGTAGGGCAATATCAAAATTCGGAATGGAAACCTCAAAGATTTTAGTGCGTTGTTCTTTTAACAATGTGATCGTCGCATCATATCGGCCCAATCGATAGAGAGTTTGTGCTAAATTGTAATCCAAATAAATCGTTTGGTATACATCACTGAGTTTTCCTTGGATAAAAGAAAGTTCATAGGCAGAAAGTTCTAACTGAGAAACATCAAATAACACCAATCCATAAAAATAGGAGTTTTGTATTCCATCTGGATCAGTTAAGAGTCCTAAAGTTTCATAGATTTTTTTAGCTGATGTCAGATAAAATATCGATTCTTCTTTTTTCCCATCTAACACCAAACATTTTCCAATTAAGGAAAGAATGTCTGCATAATCACTATGAAATACTTGTTTAGAGGATTCTTTTTCTCGTTTGGCAAAAGTTGCATATTCGATGGATTTTGAATACTCTGCTTTATCGAAGTAAAAATGAGAGATGTTTTTTGCAATTTGGAAACGTAAAAACTTAGATAATTTTGCATTGGAACCAACTTCTTTCCATATCTCCTTTAAATTATCCTCAGTTTGTTTCTCCAATCGATCCTTAACCTTAAGCCACTCTGTAAAATTGGTTTTCAAATTGAGAGAAACTAAAACAGTTTTTCGGCTCTCGGAACTAGCGTTAAAATCATATTCTGAGAGTTTCACAAATTCTGATTCAGAAAGAATTTCTTCCTCTGATACAAATACCCATTGCGGATTTCGTTTGATGAGTCGGTTGAGTCTTATTGTTTCATCTACCAAATGAGTGAGAGAAGATTGTACTTCCAAAATCAATTTTCCTCTTTCTTCGTATTTCACAAAGATAGGATTTCCCGTTGTCGTAGACTTGGACTCAACATAACGAAGCTTAGGAGTAAATTTGATTCCTTTTTCTTCCCATTGGAAAGTTCCACTTAGAATGATCTCCGAACGACTTTGTTTGGAAGGGGAAAGTTCAGAGTGTTTTCCCAGATACACAGCATCTGTTGTATTTTGGAATTGGAAATGGGTAGTTTGAAGTAGAAGTTGTATCGTCCTCGGGTCACTCATTTCCCTTTTGGAATCAAACTCACCTAAACTAAAAAAAACAACCGTCTCTGGAGTTTCTAACGTGATTGGAATTGATTCTTTTTTGACTACGTTCTTGATTGAATAGTATAACGGAGCATAGGCGATAGACGCCAGAAGGATGAAAATGAGGAGTGTATTTTTTTGAAAACGTGACAATTGAAACAATTCTAAAAAGTTTAGTTTGACCTATTTTTCTTAGAATTTTGCAGAACTCAAGGAAAAAACGGGGTTACCCCCGTCCTTCCACTACTTCTTATCGTTTGAGACCGAGAACTTCTTGGATCATCTGGTCGGATGTCACAATGGTTCTAGAGTTTGCTTGGAAACCTCTTTGTGTCACAATCATATCTGTGAATTGGTCAGAAAGGTCAACGTTTGACATCTCGAGTAGGCCGGCATTGATTTTGCCACGTCCTTGGCTTCCCGCTTCCCCAATGTTTGCTTCCCCAGAGTTTAAAGAGAAACTATACATCGTGTCCCCTTCTTTATTGAGACCCGCTGGGTTTGTGAAGTTGGCAAGAGCAACTCGTGCGAGAGGTTGGCGGACTCCGTTTGAGAAAACTCCCGTTACCGTTCCTGTGTTATCAATGGAAAACGATTCCATATATCCCATTGGGTAACCATCTTGTTTCACTGCTTTTGTTGTGAAGTCAGATGAGAATTGTGTGATTCCACCCACAAGTCCTGCTTCTCCAAGGTTCAAACTGAATTTTTGCGCTGTTGGATTTCCTGGAATGCGGAAGGAAATATCTGCTTGGAGTTTGCCTGTGGTTTGTGAATCCACACCATCGGATACACTGATGATTTTCCCATCTGGTGTGAAAGAAACTTCGAGTTCTGTATTTCCAGATACACTAGTGTTTTCACCACCTGTTCCATTTACATCCACTGACACTTGGCTTGCATCTTCTAGTTTAAAACGCATCTTCCAAACATTGTCGCGCATTTTATAAAATTCCACACCCATTTGGCGAGTGTTTCCTAATTCATCATAAACGTTAATGGAAGTTACATGGCCACGTCTTTGGCGAGGATCTGGGTCATTGATATAACGTTGGATGTCTTCTTCCGTTGCATCTGCTGGAACAGCTGCTACACTTGCATTGAGGTTAGATTGAAAGTCGACATTTCTTGTAGCACGAGCAGGTTCTTTGGAATACAGTGGGATTACGATATCTTCTAGAGACCCTGCAGAGTTGATGTATTTATTTCCAGTTTCATCCAGTCTTGAATTCCAACCTTGTACTTTAAGTCCGTTGGCTGGGTTTACATAAAAACCATTTTTATCTACGTTAAAAGCACCTGCACGTGTATAAAATTGTTTGTCTCCATCTTTAACAACAAAGAAACCTTCACCGGATACAGCAAGGTCAGTGTTTTTACCTGTTGTTTGTAAGGCACCTTGTGTCATGATTTTATCAATCGCAGCAATGAGAGATCCAAGACCTACTTGTTTTGGGTTTGTTCCCCCAATCCTTTCGTTTGGTTCAGAAGCACCTTGCAATTCTTGTGAGATCATATCTTGGAACGTTACACGTTCTGTTTTAAATCCATGTGTGTTTACGTTAGAGATGTTGTTACCGATAACATCCATTCTAACTTGGTGGTTTTTCAATCCGGAAACACCGGAATAAAGTGATCTCATCATAACGTTCTATCCTCTCTTTTTTTATCGACCTTTTTCAATTAATCCTGATAAGCTTCTTGTTTTTTTAACGTATTGTTTGGAATGTTTGTCGGACGTTGTTGTTGGAACTGTGTTTCTGACTTTAATAACTCTGGATCAGAGATTAAATTGATTTTTGAAACATCGAGCATACGACCATTCACACGAACATAGGTTTTACCTTCGTTATCAAACAAAATTGCACCTGCAAGGCCAGTGACATCTTCACCAGTCACTAAATCTGGCCCTGATACAATTTTACCTACAACCGAATAACTTTGTTTAGATTCCATCCGAGCAATTCCAGAAGAAATATTTTTCATCTGTTCGAGTGAAGAAAACTGAGCCATTTGTGCAATGAAGTCTTTGTCTTGTACTGGGTTTGTTGGATCCTGGTGAGACAGTTGTGTCAAAAGTAGTTTTAGAAAATCGTCTTTTCCTAACTCCTTTTGTTTTTCTCGGATTTCAATTCCTTTTAAACCACTTGTCTCTTCTTTTTCCAGTTGGTCCAAATGTTTGCGGATATTAAAACTTCTATCACCTTCAAAGTATTTTGTTCTTGCAGAATTTTGTGTAGAGATATCTTGCATTCCGTCTGGCATATTGTCCTCGATCTTTTTTTATTTCGTAAATTTAAGCAAAAAATTCTAATACTTTGGAATCAGGTGGTAAAGAAATATCATCCAAACCAACTCCATTTTCTTTTTCCAATTTCTCAATATTCCCGCGGTTTTTTGCAGTTTCCATCAGTGTTTGATAGAGTTCGTTTTGGTTTTGTCTCTCTGCAAATTGATTTCCATCATCCCATAGATCAATGATGAGCGCTTGTAAGTCGAGACCAGACTCTTTTAAATTTTCTTTAATCGTTTGGATTTCGTTTTGAAGGGACTTTTGTAACTCTTCTGATTCGACTAAAATTCGACCTTCTACTTTTTCTCCATCCACAGTCACCTTAAGAGTCAAACGACCATACTCTTTTGGATTCATAATGATTTCAGCACTGGACTTTCCATTTTGAACGATGTCAAACTTTGCTTGTTTGATGAGTTCATCCAAATTTTGTTTTAAGTTTGTTTCTTTCGGTTTTTGATTTCGTTCTAAATTTTTTACATCTTCCGCTTTACTATGAAGTTTATTTTCCACCGAATGAAGGTTAAATCCTTGTTTGTTACTTTTATCTTCTGAAGATTTTCCATTTTCTTCGCCCATTTTGGAAGATGAAATGGATTGCACTTGGTTTACAAAAGTTGAATCGGTTTTGATTTTTTCATTTTGGACTTGGTTTTTGTTTTCATTCAGTTTTTGGAATTCTTTTTCTTTATATCCTAAACTTCGTACCATTTTATCAGATGTGATGGAAAGATTGGAATTTTCTCTCTCTAAGTTTGTTTCAGTTAAAACTGTTTCTGATTTATTATGTTTTGAACTTTTGCCTTTTGGATCAAGTTTGCGAAGAGAAGTTTCCGAAGGACTTTCATTATCAAGTCCACGATTCCCCTTTTCTTTTGTGAGAAAAGATGTGACAAGATTTAACCCACTTTGCTCCGTTTCTTTTTTTTGTGAACTTACGTTCGGGTTTTGTTTCGTTTCGTTCACAACTCTATCCGTTTGTATTTTTTTTTGTGAACCAGGAAACTTCACTAGATTGGAAGGAATTGAATCTTGCAGACCTTGTTTGTGATTGGAAATAATTTGTTTTGAACTGGCGAAGTCTTTTTGCAAAAGACTTTCTGCTAATTTTTTAGTCTCTTCCAAAAACGTTTTTGCTTCCTTTGTTGCATACAATGTATTTTTTTCTGCAGACTTCTGCATAGAAAGGGCAACTGTTTTTTCTTTTTGTAAAGATTCGTTTACTTCATTTGCAGGAAGGAATTTCTGATCGAATAGATGTTGGTTGGATAAAATTCCAATGCTGTATTCGAGTGCATCTCGGTCTAAGTCTTCTTCTTCCGAAATCTCTTCTTTCGATTCTTCGTTTGTTTTTTGTGATGAATTGTTGTCATTTACTTCATTTGATGGAATTACATTCGAATTGGATGGTTGGTTTGATTCCATTTTTGAAACAACATCTGCTGCGGAATCAGATGGATTCTTCTCTGCTTGCAGTGGTTTCCATTCGGAAGGTGAGTTTGGTTTTTCAGAATGGATTTGGAATTCCCTTTCTAAAATCTCACCAAAACTTTCTTTTACCGCAAAATAGTTGTTATCGGCACCGTCCCTTTTGCCTGGTCTCAATTCAACTTGAGGGAAGGGAATTAGGTTTTGTTTATCAACATTTACATTCATTGGGGTGCCTTCTCCCTTAAGGATCGAACTTCCCCAGATTTCCTTGAGAGAATTATCTTCTTCCTTTCCAGGTTTATGTCGGTAAACGGAGATGACCCAAAAAAAGAGTTCGATTTTCCATTGACAAAAATTCACTAAATTGGAGGATTAGTTTGTTTTATTAACCAAAAGGACGAGAAAATGAAAAAAACATCCCAATTCCTTCCATTTAAACCAAATTTTTCTGCCATATTGACTATCATAATGGGAATTGGGCTTGCCACTTCTCTACTGGCTGAAACAACCTTTCTCCATGTTTCCTTTGATCCAACTAGGGAACTCTATGAAGATATTAACAAAAGTTTCTTAAAATCCTGGAAGGAGAAAAAAGGCGAAGAGTTCTCAATCCAACAATCCCACGGTGGATCAGGAAAACAAGCAAGGGCAGTGATTGATGGACTGGAAGCAGACGTTGTCAGTTTAGCACTTTCTTATGATATTGATAGTATCGCCAGCAAATCAAAGTTAATTGATGCCAATTGGCAATCCAAACTTCCTAACAAAAGTACACCTTATTACTCTACCATCATTTTCCTCGTCCGTAAATCAAATCCCAAAAAAATCAAGGATTGGGATGATATTGTAAAACCAGGAATCTCTGTCATCACTCCAAACCCTAAAACGAGTGGTGGAGCTAGGTGGAATTACCTTGCTGCTTATGGTTATGCAAAGCGAAAGTATAAGTCTGATGAGAAAGCAACGGACTTTGTGAAAGCATTGTTCCAAAATACATCTGTCCTAGATACAGGTGCTCGCGGATCCACCACTACCTTTGTGAACCGTGGGATCGGTGATGTTCTCATTACCTGGGAAAACGAGGCAAAACTTGCGTTAGATGAGGAAAAACGTTCTGGTAAAAATAGTTTAGAAGTGATCTATCCATCGGAATCGATTCGAGCAGAAACACCCGTTGCTGTTGTGACTAAAACTGCGACAGAAAAAGGGAATTTAGAAAAAGCGACTGCATATTTAGAATTTCTTTTTACCAAAGAAGGCCAAACCATCATTGCGAAACATTTTTTTAGACCCATTGATCCGAAAGTCAGCAAATCCTCTGCGAAAGATTTTCCAAATATCAAATTATTTTCTCTATCCGATTTAGGGGAAACTTGGGACACTGCACAGAAAAAACATTTTGCAGATGGAGGTGTCTTTGATGCCATCTACAAAACCAAATAAAATATGCAAATTGAAACACGGCCGTACAAAAAAATCCACTTAGGGATCAGTTTAGGATTCACAGTTTTTTATTCGTCTGCCGTTGTAATCATTCCATTATTTGGACTTTTTTATCATTCCCTGGGGATTGGATTCACAGGGATTTTAGAAGTGTTTACAGAAGAGCGCATTCGATCTGCGCTCTTTTTAAGTTTTAGTGTAGGACTCATATCCGCGGTTCTCAATCTTTTCATTGGATTTTTATTCGCTTGGGTACTCGTTCGATACCAATTCCCTTTCAAAAAGTTTTTTGATACGTTAATTGATTTACCATTCACTTTGCCCACCGCTGTCGCAGGGATTGCCCTGACTACGATTTACTCTCCAACTGGAATCATCGGTTCTTTTTTTGACAAATGGGGAATCAAAATTGCTTATACACCCATTGGCATTGTCATTGCACTTGTATTCATTGGATTTCCTTTTGTCGTTCGAACTGTTCAACCTGTCATTGAAGAACTTCCCAAAGAACTAGAAGAAAGTGCAAGGTGCCTTGGTGCGACTCCATTCCAAACATTTAGAAAAGTTTTATTACCCGAACTTTGGCCTTCCCTACTTGCTGGAACCGGGATGGCATTTGCAAGGAGTATCGGAGAATATGGGTCTGTTGTATTCATTTCTGGAAACCTACCTGGTAAAACAGAAATCCTCCCTCTACTCATCGTCACCAAACTGGAACAATACGAATACGAAAAGGCTACTTCGATCGCACTTGTGATGTTACTTACTTCATTTTTATTTATGTTTCTCATAAATTTTTTCCAAGAACGAGCTTCCAAAAAACTTACATGAAATCGAAACTTTTGCCCATTTTTCTTATTTTACTTGCCTATACATTGTTTGGCATCCTATTACTTTTGCCTATTTATACAGTGTTTACAGAAGCATTTTCGGAAGGTTGGGAAAAATACTACTCATCAATTACAAGTGAATATGCATTATTTGCTATTGGTCTTACCGTAAAAGTATCAATTGTTTCTGTGATTTTAAATACAATCTTTGGAGTTACTGCTGCTTTTGCGATCACTAGGTTTTCCTTTCCAGGAAAAAATCTTCTCATCACTATCATTGACTCTCCTTTTGCAGTTTCACCCGTTGTATCTGGTCTCATCTTTCTTTTGTTATTCGGAAGACAAGGAACCTTTGGTGAGTTTTTAGCAGAACATCAAATCAAAATTGTTTTTAATACTCCGGGACTCATCCTCGCAACAGTGTTTATTACGTTTCCTTTTGTTGCAAGAGAACTCATTCCTCTCATGCAAAGCCAAGGCCGTGAAGAGGAAGAAGCAGGGATGTTACTCGGTGCCAGTTTTAGTCAATTGTTTCTAAGAATCATCCTTCCCAATATCAAATGGGGTTTGTTATATGGGATCATTCTTTGTAATGCACGGGCTATGGGAGAGTTTGGAGCCGTTTCAGTTCTTAGTGGACACATACGAGGTAAAACCACAACTCTTCCCTTATATATAGAAATGTTATACAATGAATTTGATTCCGTAGGTGCTTTTGCTTGTGCCACCTTACTTGTGTTTTTATCACTCCTCACTCTAATCTTCAAATTGATTTTGGAAAAACGTACCGAGAGATCCTAATATGCCAATCGAAATACAAAATGTACAAAAAAACTTTGGTTCGTTTACTGCTTTAAAAGATGTAAACTTAATTATTCCCGATGGTGAACTTGTGGCTCTACTCGGTCCTTCGGGTTCAGGAAAAACAACCTTACTCCGAATCATTGCAGGTCTTGAAGAAGCAAGTTCTGGTTCTGTACGGTTTGTAGGCGAAGGAAAGTCCTCTTCCAAAATCCAAAATGGTGAAGTTGGATTTGTTTTCCAACACTATGCACTGTTTCGTCATATGACAATTGCAGAAAACATTGCTTTTGGCTTGGAAGTAAGACCAAAATCCACAAGGCCTTCCAAACAAGAGATCCAAGAAAAAGTTTCAAAATTATTAACTCTTATCCAACTTGAAAAATTTCACAATCGGTATCCACATGAACTATCAGGTGGGCAAAGGCAACGTGTTGCCCTCGCTCGTGCACTTGCCATCGAACCTAAATTTTTATTACTTGATGAACCATTCGGAGCACTGGATGCAAAAGTAAGAAAGGAACTTCGCAATTGGTTACGTAGACTCCACGATGAAATCCATATCACAAGTGTGTTTGTTACCCATGACCAAGAAGAAGCACTCGAAGTGAGTGATCGGATTGTGATTTTAAACCAAGGACAACTTGAACAAGTAGGAAGTCCAGACGAAGTATATAACAAACCAAAATCACCTTTTGTCTTTCACTTCTTAGGTGATGTGAATCTTTTCCATGGTCGTATCGAAGAAGGAAAAACCAAAATTGGAAACATCGCCCTTGATTCTTCTGAACATGAAAATATCAAAGAATCGGATGCGGTTGCTTATGTGCGACCTTATGACGTGGAAATTGTGAGGGAAAAAGAACAAGGGATTGCAGCCGAAATCCAATACATCCATTCCACGGGTCGAAATGTCCGAGTGGAATTAAAACGGGTGGATACAGGGACCCTCATCGAATCCGTCCTGGAACAAGAAACCTATAAATACCTCAATTTACTACCGGGAGAGACGGTTTACCTGCGCATCAAAAAGGCAAAGGTATATGTAGAGGACTTCTCTATCTAATAATTTCCGCTAATATACTTTACAAATCGTCCAATATACAAAACATTGGACGGTAGGACGGGGTAAATATGGGAAATTTGGAAGTTTTGACAGAATCTTATGCCAACCTATCGCTCGCAGAGGGATTAAAACGACTTTCGTCTGAATTCCCAGGCAAAGTGGTTTTCACAACAAGTTTTGGTCTCGAAGACCAAGCCATCACCCATGCCATCCTCTCAGAACAAATCCCCATTCGTATTGCCACATTGGATACGGGAAGGTTATTCCAAGAGACCTATGATGTTTGGCAAAAAACAAACATACGTTATGGGGCAAAAATCGAAGCTTTTTATCCGAAAACAAAAGAAATCGAATCCTATGTCAACCAAAACGGTCCGAATGCATTTTATGACTCACAAGAATTACGAAAGGAATGTTGTCGGATCCGAAAACTCGTTCCCTTGGATTCGATTTTAGAGAATATGGAAATTTGGGTGACCGGTTTACGCAAAGACCAGTCTGGATTCCGAACAGAGATGTCTTTATTTGAATCCGATCCAAGTAGAAATTTAATCAAATACCAACCACTCCTCCATTGGAGTTTTGAAGAGACTTGGAAATACATTCGCGAACAGAATGTACCTTATAATGTGTTACATGACAAAGGTTTTCCAAGCATAGGTTGTGCCCCGTGTACACGAGCCATCGAACCAGGTGAAGACTTTCGAGCTGGACGATGGTGGTGGGAACAAGAATCAAAAAAGGAATGTGGTTTGCATTGGGTAGATGGAAAACTCACACCAAAAAAAGGACAATAGACTATGACAAGTACCCATCGACTATCACACTTAGACCAATTAGAGTCAGAAGCCATTTATATCTTACGGGAAGTAGCAGCACAATTTGAAAGACCTGCCTTATTATTTTCTGGAGGAAAGGATTCTATTTGTTTGGTTCACCTTGCACTCAAAGCATTTCGTCCAGGTAAGTTCCCGTTTCCACTCGTTCACATTGATACGGGGCATAACTTTGATGAGGCGCTACAATTTCGGGATGCACTCGCAGAACGAATTGGAGAAAAATTAATTGTTCGTTATGTACAAGATTCCATCGACCAAGGTAAAGCAGTCGAAGAAAAAGGAAAGTTTCCAAGCCGTAATGCAATCCAAGCCGTGACACTTCTCGATACCATTGCTGAATTTAAATTTGATGCTTGTATCGGTGGAGCCCGTCGTGACGAAGAAAAAGCAAGAGCCAAGGAACGAATTTTTTCTGTTCGAGATGAATTTGGATCTTGGGACCCAAAACTCCAACGACCAGAACTTTGGAATATCTATAATGGAAAAATCCATGTGGGAGAAAACGTACGTGTTTTTCCAATCAGTAACTGGACAGAACTTGATGTTTGGGAATACATCCGAAAAGAAAAGATAGACCTTCCTTCTTTGTATTTCTCTCACCAAAGGGAAATTGTATGGAGAGAGGAATTAGTGTTCCCCGTTTCAAAATTCATCAGTTTAGATGGTACCGACAAAGTAGAAACAAGGACGGTTCGATTTCGTACTGTCGGTGATATGACTTGTACAGCAGCTGTGGAATCAGAAGCCAATTCAGTGGATGATATCATCCGTGAAATTCAAATTTCACGCACCACGGAACGAGGATCCCGTTTGGATGACAAACGTTCCGAAGCCGCAATGGAAGAAAGAAAAAAAGGTGGGTATTTTTAATGGATATTTTAAGGTTTATCACTGCAGGGAGCGTAGATGATGGGAAATCAACTCTCATCGGACGTTTGTTATACGACAGTAAATCCATTTTCCAAGACCAACTAGAAGCGATTGAACGCGCAGGCCAAGTGAATGGACAGATCAACCTAGCTCTCCTGACTGATGGACTCAAAGCAGAAAGAGAACAAGGGATTACGATTGATATTGCTTATAAATACTTTTCCACTCCCAAACGTAAATTCATCATCGCAGATGCCCCAGGCCATGTACAGTACACTCGGAACATGGTGACTGGAGCTTCGAATTCAGACCTTGCCATCATCCTCATCGATGCAAGAAAAGGTGTGATCGAACAAACCTTCAGACATTCCTATATTGTATCATTATTAAGACTTCCCTATGTAGTTGTTTGTGTGAACAAAATGGATTTGGTAGAATTTTCAGAAGAAGTATTCTTAAATATCCAAAAACAATATTTGGAATTTGCCAAAGACTTAAACTTAAAATCCATTCACTTTTTACCGATCTCTGCATTAAACGGAGATAATGTTGTGGAACCTTCCAATTCCATGCCGTGGTGGAAAGGAAAATCCTTACTCCACTTTTTGGAAGAAATTGAAATCCATACAGAAGAAGAATCCCCTGCTCCAAGATTTCCTGTACAAAACGTGATTCGACCACAAACAACCGAATACCATGATTACAGAGGTTATGCGGGACAGATCAGAAGTGGACATTTTACCGTGGGAGATTCCATCACTGTATTACCAAGTGGACTCACTTCAAAAATAAAAGCGATCGATACATTTGACGGACATCTGACCACTGCGTATGCTCCTATGTCTGTGACCATTCGTTTAGAAGATGAAATTGATGTGAGCCGTGGTGATATGCTCGTTGTGACAGGAAAAGAACCAGTTGTTTCCCAAGACCTAGAAGCACATATCTGTTGGATGGACCAGAAGGTGATGACACCAGGTTCCAAATACCTATTGCGCCAAACGACAAATGCGGTAAAAGTCTCCATTCGTTCTTTGGAATACAGAGTGGAAACAAGTACCCATGAAAAAAAAGAACAACCAAACCTCGGTTTGAATGAAATTGGAAAGGTGACAATCCGGACGGCAAAACCAGTTGCCTATGATCCTTATTCCAAAATCAGAGGAACGGGAAGTTTTGTCCTCGTGGACGAAGGAACCAACCAAACTGTAGCCGCAGGGATGTTATTGTAGATATTTATCTAATATAACAGATTTTTTAATTGAAATAACATAGCTCTTTTAGTTATAGTGACAGTATCATGAGCGAGACCAATACTGTCACAAAAGAATGGATCCGCAAATCCTTTGTGGGAAAAACAAAACTCCCCATTGTGTATGAGCCAGCGGAAGAAAAACCTTTGGATGAGCTCTTACGATGGATTCGAAACCAGCAAAAGGAATGGAGAGAGGACTTAAAAACCTATGGGGCCATTCTCTTTCGGGGGTTTCCCGTTCACCAAGCTTCCGATTTCCAAGAGATTTTATTTGCAACAGAAGAGAAACAATTGGGTGAGTTTTACTTAGGCACTTCCCCTCGCGATGAAGTGTTAAAACATGTGTTCACGGCAAGTGAACTTCCATCTCATTACCCGATTATGCAACATGCGGAAATGAGTTTTCTTGACAACCCACCAAAATTTTTATTTTTTTATGCGGAAAAAGCCTCTGCCTACGGGGGGGAAACTCCCTTAACAGACCTTAGGTTGGTCTACCAAAACATCGATCCCAAAATAAAAGAAAAAATCGAAAAGTATGGAATCCGATATAGAAGAAGGTATGATGGCCCATCCTCGCAAAAACGATTTTCTGTTTGGAAAACCAAACGTTGGGATGAAATGTTTGGCACCACAAACTTGGATAAGGTGAATCAAATTGCGAAAGAAAATCGTTTCCAATTGGATTGGTTTGGTGAAGATTCTCTTACGATTACAAACCACCAATCTGGCTTTCGAACACATCCTATTGCAGGTACAATTGCATGGCATAACCATTCGCAAACATTTCATTACCAAGCGGGTGTGAGTGAAACTTGGAAAATTTTCAAAAAACAAAAAACTCTTCGTTCGTTTGGTGTTGCAGTTTTACTCACGATCCTTACTAGCTTCAAAAAACTATTAGGTCCAAACTCACACGATGTGCACGTAACCTATGGCAATGGAGAAGAGATTTCACCTAAGGAAATGAAATCCATCACCAATGTATTTTGGAACCATATGGTAGCGATTCCTTGGCAAACAGGAGATGTTCTTTTCATAGATAACTTTTCAGTCTCTCATGGAAGACTACCCTATAATGGTCCTAGACGAATCCTTGTCGGTTGGGCGGATTGAAAAGGACGTAGTCTCAGGATATTAAAAAAAAGGCACCTGAAAACGGGTGCCAATTTTCTATTTAGAAACTCTAAACTCTTTTCAAAATTCCACTTCGATTGATAAAATCTCCAAAGGATTCTTTTCCATTTCGTTCCTTGGAAAATTTACCAAATAAGCCATCTAACTCTTGCAAGATTGCAGATTCATCTAAATCTTCTTTGTATTTTTGATTGAGCCTATAACCTTCGGCATCAGCGCCTAAATGGAGATTGTATTTACCATACGATGTACCCACAAGTCCAATCTCAGAGATATAGGGTCTTGCACATCCGTTCGGGCAACCTGTCATACGAATCGATATTGGCTCGTCCGCAAGTCCATGTTTAGAAAGGATTGGTTCCATTTTATCAATTAAACTGGGAAGGTATCTTTGAGCCTCAGCAAGTGCCAAAGAACAAGTGTTTAGTGCCACACAAGCGATGGAATTTTTTCTAATAGGAGAAACTTCTGTAGTTTTTCTATGAACACCAAACTTCACTAAAATTGATTCAATTAAGTCTTTGTCTTTCGGAAAGATATCTGATAGAATTAAGTTTTGGTTACATGTAAACCGAAAGGTTGCTCTTCTTGTTTTCGAAACTTCTAGAAGTGCAGTTTTAAGATTATAACCATGTTCGTCACAAACTCGGCCATTTTCCACAAATACTGTATAATGCCAATTTCCAGCTGCATCTTGTTTCCAACCAAAATCATCGGATCTTTGTGTGAATTGGAAATCCTTTGTTGGTTCAAAACTTATCCCTGCGCGTTTTTCTACTTCTCGCTTGTAGAATTCAACACCTAACCTGTCCAAGGTGTATTTCAATCGAGAAAGTTTACGATCTTCTCTGTTTCCAAAATCTCTTTGGACAGTGACAATCTCATACACTACTTTTAGAATGTCTTTTTTGGGAATAAATCCAAACACAGTTCCCACTCTTGGGTACGTATCGGGGTTACCATGAGTGGTTCCAAGCCCACCACCAACAGAAACATTAAACCCTAATAATTGTCCATTTTCAATAATGGCAATGAGTCCAATATCATTGGTAAAAAGATCCACATCATTGAATGGTGGGATTGCAATTGCGATTTTAAATTTTCGAGGAAGATAAACATCTTTGTACAATGGATCTTCAGGTTCTTCTTTTTCTGCTAAAAGATTTTCATCCAACCAGATTTCATAGTAGGCTCTCGTTTTGGGTAATAAGGAACGGCTAATTTCACCTGCATAACCAAACACTTCTTTGTGGAGTGGACTTGCAGCAGGATTTGATGTACAGGTGACATTACGGTTTACGTCACCACAAGCTGCAATTGAATCCAAAAATACTGAATCAAATGCTTTGATCGTTGGTTTGATTTTGGATTTTAAAATTCCATGTAATTGAACAGTTTGTCTTGTTGTGATTTTGATAGTTCCTGTGGAATTTTCTCCAGCAACATTATGAAGTGCTTCCCAATGTACAGGCCCTATCATACCACCAGGAATACGTAATCGAATCATAAAAGAATACAAACGTTCTAATTTCTTTAACGCTCGTTCGTCCCTTCTGTCTCGATCATCTTGTTGGTACATACCATGGAATTTTAATAATAATTGGTCATCGGAACGTAAAGAACCAGTATGTTCGTCTTTCAAACTTTCGGCAAGTGTGCCTCGGAGGCCACGGCTCACCCGTTTTACTTTTTCTGCTTGTGTTTCTTTTTTTGATTCAGCCATGAGTTCCTCAGTAAACGTCCTTGATATAACGTCCAGATTCTTCTAGTTCTTTTAAATAATCGGAAGCGTCTTTACCAGTGTCAAAAGTTCTTTCCGATAAAATTTCAATTAATTTTTTATCTACATCTTTACTCATAGGATCTTTGGATCCACAGAGATAAATGATGGCACCATTCTCAATCCATTTGAGTAATTCCTGTGCATTTTCTCCCATTCGATCTTGGACATATACCTTTTGTTTGGTATCACGGGAAAAAGCTGTATTCAATTTATGTAATACACCTGTGTCCATAAGTTCCAAAAGTTCTGTTTGGTAGTAAAAATCTGAAACAAAATTTCTTTCACCAAAGAATAACCAATTTTTTCCATTCCCTGCTGATTGTTCTCTTTCGAATAAAAAACTGCGAAAAGGTGCAATCCCTGTTCCCGGTCCAATCATGATGATGTCTGTATCGGGGTTTGGTAATCGGAAAGAATTGTTTCTTTGGATAAAAAAAGGAACTGTATCCCCTTCTTTTAATGATGCTAAAAAACCAGAACAAAAACCAGATTTGATACCTGTAAAGGTTTCAATTTCAACTTCTGCTACCGTTAAGTGCACTTCTTCTTCCCCATGAGCAGAAGGACTTGATGCAATGGAATAATATCTTGGGACAATTGGTTCCAAAATATCAACCAAGTTCTGGACTTCTAATTTTGAATCAGAAGGATAAAGTGTTAATAAAACATCTAAATCCAATTTACCAGATGGAATTTCCTTTTTGGAAAGTGCAGCATATTTCTGTAACACTCGGTCTGGTAAAAAACGAATGGATACTTTTTTGCGAAGTAAATCATATAACATCCAAGTTTCACCTTTATAAGTGACTCTTGTTTCTTTATCTGTTTGTAGTAATCCGAGGACTCGATCTACTTCTTCTTCACGGTTATAAGCCAAAAACCCAGCACTGTCCCCAGGTAAGTAGTCGATAGGTACCGAAGATTTAATCTCAATATGTCTAGTTGATTTTGAAGCTCCAACGTCGTTTAACACTAAGTTTGTGACAACAGTTCCCTCATATACAACTTTGCCACCAGTGTTCCCTTTAGTTGTGGCAGATTGTGTCTGTTTTGAAACTTGAGTGGTTGCAGTTTTCGAAATTGTATTGAGTTTTGTGATGAGTTCTGACATCCAAGGTTTTGCAACCAAATCAAAATCTACATCACATTTCCCTAAATCATGAATTCGTTCGGCACCTAATTTTTCTAACATTGAATCCACATCGATTCCTGTTTGGCAAAAAAGTGGATAACTAGTATCACCTAATCCAAGTACTGCGAATTTTACTTTCGCTAATTTGTCTTTTGCATCTGAAAGAATTTGGATAAAAGGTTTTGCAGCCTGAGGTGGTTCTCCATCTCCATGAGTGGAAACAATCACAAATAAGTATTCTTCCTCTTTCAGGTCTTTTGCTTTGTAAGTGTCTGTACTTTTTAATTTGGCTTGGACACCTAGTTCTTTTAATTTTTTAACAAGTTCCGTTCCCAGTTTTTTAGAATTCCCTGTTTCCGTTCCATACACAACACTACATTGAATTGGTGCGGCTTTTAAATTCCCATGAGAAGGATCATTGGATGAGATACTGACAGGTGGGGTTAGAGAAACATCCACACTGCCCCCAATGCTTGCTTGTGTCAGTGCCGACAGATAACCCGACATCCAGACCCATTCATCCTTTGTGGATTCTTTTAATAACTGTAAAAATCGATTGCGTTTCTCATCGGATAACATAAAAACCTATGCTTGTGTTGGATTCCAGTAAAACATCCAAAAAGTCTTATAAATTGAATCTTTTCCCAAGGTTAGAGACGAGTAAACCAAAAAAATGGAGATTTTGTAGAAATAATTAGCCAATCACTTGACGTTTTCTAGCAGGATTGCAAGGTATAGCAGATATGTCCTCCAATAAGACAGAACAAGGATTTGTGAGTTTTGTGAGTGGTGGTCCAGGCCCCGTTGACCTCCTTACCCTTCGTGGAAAATCTCGGATCGAATCCGCCGATGTGATCTTGTACGATGCCCTCCTCGATCCTAGCTTTTTAGAGATTTTCCCTGAGTCCTCCCAAATCCTCTATGTGGGCAAACGTGCCAAAGAACATTACCGCACCCAGGACGAAATCAACTCCCTTCTTGTTCATTATGCAAACCAAGGCAAACGGGTGGTCCGTTTGAAAGGGGGAGATGCTTCCATCTTTGGAAGGTTGTCAGAAGAAATCCAAACACTGGAAACAAATGGAATCCCGTTCGAAGTCATCCCAGGAGTGAGTTCAGTGACAACGGGAGCATCCGACCTTGGAATCTCACTGACAGTGAGAGGATTATCACGCCAAATCATCATCCTTGATGGGCATACCATTTTAGAAGAGGAACGGAGTTGGATGGGAATGGAAAATTTCCCAGGTACCATAGTCATCTTAATGGGAAGCCAAAAAACAAAAGAGTTAGCTGAGCGACTCATCCGAAAAGGGGTAAGTCCGTCGACACCCATTGCACTTTTGGAAAATGCAGGTAGTACTCGTGCAACTTATACAGTCTCCACTCTCGACAAAACCCAAAAGGAAGGATTGGAGAAAAAAACAAAGGGACCAGGTATTTTATACGTTGGTGAAGTAGTTCGTCCACTTTTGTTAGGTGAAAAAAAACAGTTGGAAAGTATTTCTTTTTTTCCATTTATCTCGGAACCAATGGAATGAGTGTTAAAAAATACCCAATCTTTCTAAACTTAGAAGGTAGGAATATTTTAATTGTAGGTGGTGGGAATGCTTGCCTGGAAAAATTATTAGGGCTCGAACATACAGGTGCCAATATCCATATCATCTCTTTGGATTTCATGGATGAAGTAAAAGTTTTCTTAGAAAAATACCCTAATATCAAAACAGAAACCAGAGCCGTCACTGAAGAAGATTTAAACGATAGGGATATTATTTTTTTAGCCACCAGTGATCCCAACACAAACAAAAAATTCAGAACCATCGCCAAAGAGAAAGGCATTTGGGTGAATTCAGTGGATGATCCTAAAAACTGCGATTTTTATTCTTCTTCCACAATCCAAATTGGACCAATTCAATTTGCGATTTCCACCGACGGAATGTTTGCTGGTGTTTCATCCAGTTTACGTAAACTATTTGAAGAAACCATCCCAGACGAAGATCATGAGTTATTAGAAACTCTTTTTGCCATGAGACGGAATCTCAAAGAAATTCTGCCAGAAAAAGAACAACGTAGAATCGTATTAAAAGAAATCATCCAAAAATTAAATTCCGAATATTTCCACAAACCATAAATCTCATTCTGGATAAATTTGAACAATTGTTAACGCGTGCTCGCCTGCCCAAACAGAATGTAAGGGAATGTTTACAATCATTTTATCACTGCTATCCAGGCGTACTGTCCATTCGCCTGCGGTTCTAGGATCTAAAAATTTTACTTTTTTGATTGGAAATGGGAAGTGAACTTCAAATTGAATGAACTCCACAAGGGTATTAAAACGAAGTAAATCATCTCTTAACTTGGCTTCTGATAAAATCGAATTGATGTCTTCTCGAACGATTTCAAGAGAAGAAAGCAGTGGAGAGTTTTGGCTTGTATCGATGCCAAGTTGGATCTCAGGTATTTGGTCTTCCACAAACGTAACAAAACGAAATCCTGGAGGTAACATTTGGGTATAATTTCCAAACTGATAAGACCTTTCTTTGAGAGTGATAGTGACCTCTCCCGTATCAGTTAGTCCAGAACCTAAAAAACTTCCCTTTTGTTTCTTTGTGATTTTTTTTTGATAAATGACGAGATCTCCCGAAAGGTCGGGTTTAATCTTTATTTTGATATTCCCTCCTGCGCAGGCACAAAACAATAGGCAGAATATCAAGGTTCGTGGTATCCGTTTCATATCGTCATTAGAACAGATACGACAAAGATTACAGAACTAAAAAATGATTTATCCGAAACAGTTTCATGGAAAAACGAGAGACATTTCTCTCGAATCCTATTATTACCATCGTTTTTCGAACGAAATTCAATTCCCTTGTAATATTTATTATTCTCTTACTTTAATCACGCCCGATGTTCCCATGCGTGAGATAGACTTCCTAGTTGTATCACCATATGGAGTCATCACAATCGAATTAAAAAACGGAAAGTGGAGACAAAAAAAAGGAGAATGGGAATTTTATAATGTAAGAGGCAGGGAATGGGAACCAGTAGAAGGAAAGTCTTATAAAAATCCAATCGAACAAGTAACCACACAAAGAGAAATCATCCGAGAATTTTTCAAAAACCACAATCAACTTGTCGATTTATTTCCAGAAGAGTATTATGATAGTGCGATCTTCTTTTTAAAAAACGAGAGAAAGGAATTCCATCTTCCCAATGACCAAAACTTATTTGTGTTTGGCGGAAGGGAAGTAGGAGAAGATACAAGTCTCAATACAATTTTAGAATCCATTTTTTATAGAAATGGAAGAGAGCCACTTCCTGATTCCGTACTTGTCAAAGCCCATGAAATCATCAAAAAAAATCTAAACTTTTTCCAAACCTTTCGCTCGAAGAATGAGAAAGAAGAAGAGAACTTATTATTTTTTACCGAAGAACAATTTTCCCTAGTGAAGGGAATTAACCAATTTTCGCATAACTTGGTTTTTGGTAGTTCAGGATCTGGAAAATCCATCCTTTGTGGGGAACTTGCCCTACAAAATGCGAGGAAAGGGAAAAAAGTTCTTTTATGGCAGGGAGCAAAAGCCCTCTATGAAATTTGGAAAGAAGAACTGAGTCATATCCCAGAAAAAAATAATATAGAACTCATTTCCCATTATAAAGAAATCAATCACAATCACATCGATCTATTACTTGTGGATGGGATTGAAGAGATCATTACTGATGATAAACAATCGGAACTTTTTTTATATCTTTCCAAATTCTTTTGGGAAGAAAAAGATTGGATTCTTTTTGTATCCAGACGATTCAAATATTCATCCACACCTATTTTAGATTATTTACAATCGTTACCTGTCCATATTTGGGACATCAAAAGGAATATACGAAATTCACCGGAAATTGTTACATTTGCCAATTCCTTACTCGATGATTTTTCAGAAACACCGATTCTTGAAAATTTTTCAGACATCCAATTCATTAAAAATGATGAGGACTTAACCGACCAAATGCGTTGGTGTTATGGTTACGCAAAAAAAGTTTTGGAAATCGAAAATGACGAAATTGTAGTTTTGTATCCATCTGATGAGTCAGTGCTCCAAAATGGTTTAAAACAATTTTTGATGGAAAACCAAATGCGTCATTACTCTTGCAAAGAATTTGCAGGTATGGAAGAAACATGTGGAATATTGATTGGATTTGAAAATTGGCACCTAACAGACACAAAAGTTTTATTGGCAGAAACAATATTAAAAATTCGGAGTTTGGTCTGTGTATTTTACCCACCTAATGAAGAAAAGGTGATTCAAAACATTTTAAAAAAAAGTGACTCTGGCCCGTAAGCCGGATTCTGTTTTAGGCGATCATTTATCTAATGCTCTCTACCCACAACCTGGCGGGACAGGCTCATAACGGTTGTTTACTTGAGATTGCACATCGGAGGGTTTACCGGCCATTGTTTTCACAAACAAAGCGGTGGGCTCTTACTCCACCATTTCACCCTTACCTACCAGGGTAGGCGGTATTCTTTCTGTTGCACTTTCCGTCCCTTCCTTCTTATTGCTAAAAAGAAAAAGCCCAAGCATTACTTGGTCCGATTGTCCCCTAGTGTCCGGACTTTCCTCCCCTTTGTTTCCAGAGGGAAACAAAAAGGCGATCGCTCGGCCAGAGTCTCTTTCATTGAAATTAGATTTCAGAAGTGCGTCGAGGAGTATTTCAAAACTTTGGCACAATTTATGCAAACTGATCCATGAATTGAAAACAGTAAGGAACCAACGTATGAAGTTTTATCATTTCGCTCTCTTTTTCATCATTTCCATTGGTTTGTGGGCAGAACCTCAGTTGGACCAATCTGTGGAAGAAATCTTAGTCCACACTCGCCTGTCTCGAATCCCTATGGTCATTGCTGAATTGGAAGAACGGTCGGCAAAAAAAATGGAATCAGGAGACTTCTTATCCGCACGAGATGATCTCAAAAAAGCAATTTTACTCAAACAATCGATTGGGATGAAAGACACTGAAGGAAACGCACATTTACTTTTCCAAATGGCAAAATTAGAAACGAAACTTGGACATAGTTGTGAGGCACTTCATTATTCTTCCCTTGCCAACCAAATTGTGAAACGAGTCGGAATCCGCTCGGATTCCTATACATTAGCACAATGGAATGGAAAGGAAGTGAGTCCAAGGAAATGGGAAACTTGCCAAGAAGTATCTTGGTTACAAGAATAAGAAATTCAATGGTACTTTCATTCCGTTTCCTTTTTTTGAAATTTTAAGGAAGCAGAATTCACACAATAACGAAGACCTGTTGGTTTTGGCCCGTCTGGAAATACATGTCCTAAGTGTGCTCCACAATTTTGGCACATGATTTCAGTTCGAACCATACCATGGGTTTTGTCAGTTTCGGTTGCGATCACATCTTTTCGCACTGGCTCATAATAACTCGGCCATCCACTTCCTGAATCATATTTTGATTCTGAAGAAAACAAAGCCTCTCCACAACACACACATAAATACGTACCTTTTTCTTTGTGAGCATAGTATTCACCAGTGAACGGCCGTTCGGTGCCCTTCTCTCTGGTCACTTGGTACTGTAGTGGAGTGAGAACCTCTTTCCAATTTTGATTTTCCATCGTATCGTTTGCCTCTCTTATTGAGATTAAGTATCAATATCACATTTATTTTTTTTAGGAACTGACAATCTTGTGACAGTACCCAGGATGTATTTGATAGAATAAAATTATGTGGTCAAACCTGATTCTACTCCATTCGACTGATCCCATCTCTAAGCCTTTAGACGATTCTCATCTAGAGGTTTGGAAAACTTGTCAAAGGACACTTGTCTTCACTGACAATCGGATTTTTCCCATGGAAGGAAATGAACGTTTTTTTGAGGGTTGGGAAGTTTACCACGGATATGATGCCTATCGATTTTTACTCGAAGTGGTCTCGGGTTTACGATCCAAGTTATTTGGAGAATCAGAAATCCAAGCACAGTTTCGGGATCGTTTCCGTGAGGAAAATACAAACGGTTCCAATTTTGGAACGTCACTGCTCCGCCTCAGAGACCAAATTTTAGAACATACCAAACAAATTCGGTCCAAGTATCTTGTTGGCATTGGCAGACAAACCTATGGAAGTGTTACAGAATCCTATCTACATAACCACAAGGAAGTCACCCTGCTTGGCACAGGTAAACTCGTAGATTCGATTTTGCCTTATCTTGTATCCAAACAAAAAGTAGTTCGTTTGGTTGGTCGGAACCATACCCGACTCGAAGAACTGAGTGCCCTTTACCCAATCACCACTCACCATTGGGAAGATTATAAACCAAGTCATGAAGCAATCATCATTGCCTCTAGTTTTTTGCCATTTAACTGGGAAGACATGATACGATCATCATCTATCATTTTAGATTTTAGAGAAAATAAAGATGAAAACAAAAATTATGATCACTACATACCACTTTCACAAATCCTAAATGACTTACACGAAACCGACGAACAAATCCAAACAGTCAAAATGGATTTACAATACTATCTCACGGAACTCACAAGAGAACGGGAGGAAGAACAACTTCATATTATGAATGGATGGGAAGATTTACTTGTCTGAAACAATCAAAATAGGAGGTAGGTCCTCCCTACTATCTCGCATTCAAATCCACACTGTCAAACAAGCGTTACAAGAGAAAAACAAAGAGATAAACTTCGAAACTGTGTTTCGAGAATCATCTGGAGATAAGGATTTAACAACTCCACTTTGGCAATTTGCTGGCCAAGGAATTTTTACAAAAGACCTACAAGAAGACTTACTCAATCATAAATTGGACATTGTGATCCACTCTTTTAAAGATATGGATCTAAAAGAAAGAAACGACACAACACTAATTCCCATTTTAAGTCGTGAAGATGTACGTGATGTTTTATTATTCAAAAAAACAAAATGGATCAATTTGCCAAATGAGATCACAATTCTCACATCCTCACCAAGACGTGAATACCATATCAAAGAATTTCTTAAGAATTATTTCCCAACACCTATCAATAATTTTGAAATCAATATTGAATCTGTTCGAGGGAATATCCAAACTCGGCTTCGTAAATATTTAGATCATGAGTCTGGTGGTATTTTGGTAGCAAAAGCTGCTTTGGATAGAATCCTAAATTTCCAAGACCATGAAAATGTATTACCCGAACTAAAAGAAATTAAACAACTCATAAGAGAAACATTAAATCTTTCTTTATTTATGGTTTTACCTTCTTCTATTTTTCCCAGTGCTCCCGCACAGGGTGCGTTATGTGCAGAAATCCGAAAAGAAGACAAACACCTTAAATCATTATTAACACAAATCGTTGATCCTGAAACCGAACTCACTGCGAACGAAGAAAGAGAAATTTTGTCGAAGTATGGTGGAGGTTGCCACCAAAAGATTGGAGTCACAGTTTTAAAAAGGGATTATGGAAAAGTCACATTTGTTAGAGGAATCACCGAACAAGGTGAAATCCTACATACGAAGGAACTATCAGATAGTCCCAACTTTTCATTTTCTAAAGAGGAAGTTTGGCCACCTAACGCAAAAATGGCTGCAAGGCAGAGGGAACGGCTTACATATAGCATTCCAAAAGATGTAGATGTATTTGTATCCAGAGGGTATGCGTTTCCATTGGATTTATCCGTAAATCCAAGTAACCAAATCTTATGGTCTGCTGGACTTTCCACTTGGAAAGACCTTGCTCTTCGTGGATTTTGGGTGAATGGAACTTGTGATGGACTCGGTGAAAGTGAACCACCCGAAATTGATTCAATCTTAGGAAGAAAACCTAAATTTGTAAAACTGACACATATGGATTCAGACAAACATTCTAGTGTTTATCCTGTGATTCCTACCTACTTTGTTTCCGCACCAGAAATACCAATCCCTTTTGATACATCCAAAATCAAAGCCGCTTATTGGAGAAGTGGTTCTGAATTTGACATCGTTACCAAACGATTCCCAGAACTACTGAATGTAATCCATTTTGTTGGTCCTGGTAGTACATTCAGAAAAATTAAACATGCGCTAGGTGAAGAAGGTTCTAAAAACAAAATTTTTGTTTCCTTATCTTTTGAATCTTGGGCTGAGAAGTACATCAAACAATGAAAACAAAAACCCTTCGACTTCGTTCCAACCAATACTTACGCCATTTGAGTGAATCAGGTTCACTTAACGTAAATAAAATGATCCAACCATTGTTTTTAGTAGAAGGTATCGATGAAAAAGAACCAATCAAAGGTTTACCAGATGTTTATCGCGATACAAACAAAACAATATACAATCAGATTGAATCGGATTTAAAATCTGGGGTTTCACAATTTTTACTCTTTATGGTACCTAGTGAAAAGTCAGACACAAGTTTCTCGAAGGACTTTTACCAATCCAATATTAGCCAAATTAAAAAAACTTTCCCTGAGATGTTTTTGTGGTTAGACACATGCATTTGTTCTGTTACGACAACAGGTCATTGTTGTCACTTTCATCCCAAAGGGACAATCAATTTAGAATTAACATTAAAACGATTGTCTGAACTTGCTCTTATCTACGCAGATTCTGGTGCTGATGGAATTGCACCAAGTGATATGATGGATGGGCGTGTATTGTCACATCGAAAAATTTTAGATGAAAACAACCATACTCATGTTCCGATTATGAGTTATTCCACGAAATTTAAAAGTCACTTTTACGGCCCCTTCCGAGGAGCAGCAGACTCCTCACCACAGTTTGGTGATCGTAGTGGATACCAACTAGACGTTAGAGATAAAGATACTGCCATTCATACTTCGGTTCGTGACAAAGAAGAAGGTGCTGATTTACTGATGGTTAAACCAGGAATGACTTCTATCGACTTAATTGGTCCCATCAAAGAAAAAACAGGGCTTCCCACTGGTGCCTACCAAGTGAGTGGTGAATATGCAAGTTTAGTATACTTAGCCAAAGAAGGTTTTTTAGATTTTGAAGATGGTTTAAAAGAAACTTGGGATGTATTTCGTAGAGCTGGTTCTTCTTTTTTAATCACATACGGTGCAAGGATATCAAAAAGGTTATATTCATGAATTCAGAATCTTTATTCGAAAGATCAAAACAAGTAGTTCCTGGTGGAGTCCATAGCCCAGTAAGATCTTTTTCTTCCGTTGGTGGAACTCCCGTATTTTTTAGTGAAGCAAATGGCGCCTATCTTAAGTCAGTCGAAGGAAAAAACTATATCGACTATTGTTTGAGTTTTGGGCCACTTCTCTTTGGACATAGACATCCGGAAATCCAAGAAGTAGTGGAAGATACTGTCAGGAAAGCATGGTCTTTTGGTGCTTGTGAACCTTATTCATTGGAACTTGCAGAGTTCATCACAGAAAGAATTCCATGGGTCGAAAAAATACGATTTGTAAACTCGGGAACGGAAGCTGTCATGAGTGCCTTACGAGTGGCAAGAGCTGCAACGGGGCGAAACAAAATTTTGAAATTCGATGGTTGTTACCATGGCCACCTTGATCAACTTTTAGTTAAGTCAGGTTCGGGCCTTGCAGGCCTTAGTTCAAGTGATAGCAAAGGCATTGGACCTGAAATCATTCAAAACACACTTGTCCTCCCTTTAGATGACGAAACAAAACTAGAGGAATTGTTCCAGAGAGAAGGTTCAAATATCGCTTGTTTGGCGATAGAGCCTTTACCTGCAAATTACGGTTTACTTCCACAAAGAATTGAATTCCTAAAAAAATGCCGTGAACTGACCACAAAGTATGGCGTATTACTTCTATTTGATGAAGTGATTTCTGGTTTCCGAGTTTCCTTCCAAGGGATGGCGGGCATCACAGGAATTGTTCCTGATCTAGTATGTTATGGAAAAATCATCGGCGGAGGATTTCCAGTGGGAGCTTATGCTGGAAAACGGGAATTTATGGATCTCGTGGCACCAAGTGGTCCTGTTTACCAAGCAGGAACTTTGTCTGCCAATCCCATTGGGATGCGAGCCGGGCTCAAAACCCTTTACAAAGCATGGAACGAAAATCCGTATCCAATTCTGGAAACAACCACCAAACAATTCACAGATGGAATCATAACATTATTAAAAGAATCTGGTGATCCCAATTGGGAAGCAGTGACATTTGGAAGTTTGTTCTGGTTAAAAGAGAAAACGGAAAAACCAATCAGAACGATTGCAGATATTCCAAACTCTCACAAATCCAACTTTGCAACTTTTTTCCACAAACTACTAAACCAAGGTGTTTATCTTGCACCAAGCGGTTACGAGGTAGGATTTTTATCCACAGTCCATACGAAAGACATCATCGATCTTACACTTGAAAAAATCAAACAGGCATTAAAGGGCTAAATCATGATCACAACCAAATACCACAATGAACGTTTTGCAAATGCGATCCAGTTAGTTCCACAAAATACTCCTCCAATTTGGTTTATGCGCCAAGCAGGGCGATACCACTCTCATTATCGTAAACTTAAAGAAACCTATAGTTTTATGGAACTCTGCAAACAACCTGAACTTGCAGCCGAAGTGGCACTAGGTCCCGTAAAAGAATTTGGATTTGACGTTAGTATCTTATTTTCAGATATACTTTTCCCATTAGAAGCACTCGGTATGGGTCTTACTTATGATCCTGGCCCTAAATTATCCTTCTCACTTACCTCCCTTTCAGATCTTAAAAAACTAAAACCAGTTGATGAAGCCATTGAAGGACTTTACTTCCAAAAAGAGGCAGTGATCCGAACGAGAGAAGTATTACCAAAAGATGTTTCTCTAATTGGATTTGTTGGTGGCCCTTTTACCCTTATGACCTATGCTAGTATAGGAAAACATGACGGAAATTTATCGTTTATCAAAACAAACCAAGAGTTTGTAGATCAATTTTATTCGATTCTTGTACCACTATTAAAGCGAAATATCGAGTTACAACTGCAAGGTGGAGCTGAAGTGGTGATGATCTTTGATACTGCAGCCGGAATGTTAGATCCATTTAATTTCCGGAGGTATGTCACAGAACCTATTACAGAGCTAACAAAATCCTTCCCAAATCAAATTGGTTATTATGCCAAAAATTCAACAGAATCACAAATTAGACAAATCCATTCCATTCAAAACTTAGTTGGTTTCGGAGTGGATCACCGGTTTTCAATCCCAACCATATTACAAGAATTTGGTGGCAAAGGTTTCATTCAGGGTAATTTTGACCAAGAGTTATTATTTGCAGACAAATCAACCCTCAAACAAAAAATCCAAGAATACCTTTTGCCGATCAAAGAATTGGAACCAAAAGAACGTGTTGGTTGGGTGGCAGGACTTGGACATGGTGTATTACAATTCACTCCAGAAGAATCTGTTCATCTCCTCATCGAAACAACAAGAAAGGTGTTTAGTACATGAAACACTTACTCCAAAAATACGATACTCCAGCACCAAGATACACAAGTTATCCAACCGTACCTTACTGGACAGATTCACCAACAGTGGAAGAATGTATTGAATCATTAGAAACACACCTTTCCCCAAAAGAATCAAAACTTGCGATGTACCTTCACATTCCATTTTGTGAAACTTTGTGTACGTTTTGCGGCTGTAATACATCAATAACAAAAAACCACACCGTTGAAGAACCTTATGTCAAAGCAATCAAAACGGAACTTGACCTGTATTTACAAAAAGTACCTTCTTTAAAAGGAAAAGATCTCAGTGAACTTCACTTAGGTGGAGGTAGCCCAACTTACCTTTCCGATTACAACCTTCAATCGACAATCGAATCTATCTTAAACCAATTACCCTCTTCGATTGATCCACAATATTCTATTGAAGTAGATCCAAGAAGAACACGAATTTCCCAACTCAAACTCTTACACAATTTAGGTTTCAAACGAATCAGTTTAGGGGTACAAGATTTTGACCCAGAAGTGCAAAGATTGGTAAACCGAACCCAACCATTTGCACTAACTGAAAACATCACCTTAGAAGCAAGATCACTAGGATTCAATTCAGTTAATTTTGATTTAATTTATGGATTACCCAAACAATCGCTAAACTCCATGTTATACACCGTGGAAAAAACATTAGAATTAAAACCAGATAGAATTGCATTTTATTCTTATGCTCACGTACCATGGATCAAAGCATCACAACGTTTATTTACGGAAGCAGATTTACCAGACCCGACTCTCAAACGTGAGTTATATGAAATGGGAAGATCACTTCTAGAAAAAGAAGGATACAGAGAAATTGGTATGGATCATTTTGCTCTTCCTCATGATAAATTATGGAAAGCTTTCCATTCCAAACAATTACATAGAAACTTTATGGGATACAGTGACTCCAAAACCGATGTGATGCTTGGACTTGGATCATCTGCTATTTCTGAAACACCAAATTTATTTTTCCAAAATATCAAACTGGAAATGAAGTATAGAAAATCTCTTTTGGACGGGAAATTACCAATCCTGAGAGGCCATAAACTTTCCAACTCAGATCGTTTGCGAAAACTCTTAATTTTAGAACTGATGACTTCTTGGGAAGTAAAAGTACCCACTGATTTGTTAAACCATACTAAAGATTTTTTATCGGAAATGGAAAAAGATAAATTGGTTTTTTGGAACGAAGAAACACTAAGTGTTACAGAGCTAGGAAAACCATTTTTAAGAATCATTGCGATGGCGTTTGATGAAAAACTCCAATCGAGTAAACCAGCTGGTCCCGTTTTCTCAAAAGCAATATGAAAGAAAACGTTCATATTTTAGGTGGTGGGATTACTGGTCTCTTTATGGCATACCACCAAGTAAAAAAAGGAAATTCTGTCACACTATACGAAGAAAAGGATACTTTAGGTGGAGTGATCGGAACACTGAACAAACCAGAAGGTTTGGTAGAACTTGCCGCAAATGGAATCCTTTTGACAGATGATATCAAATCCATGTTAGATGACATTGGTCTCTCACCTGTTTTCCCGAAAAAAGCATCAAAACGAAGGTATTTTTGGATCAATCAAAAATTATCTCAGTTTCCAATCTCAATCTTAGCAGGCACAAAATTACTATATTCGATTTTTCTCAAAAAACTTAAATTTGATCCCAATCTAAATTTTGAACATTGGGGAAATCAAATGTTTGGATCCTCTGTAACAAAAAACATCATAGAACCGGCTTTAGGTGGAATTTACGGTACACGTTTGTCTGAATTACAACCGGAAACTATTTTTTCAAAATGGGATGGCAGAGGAAACAGTACCATTTTTAAAGAGATCAAAAAGAACAAAAAGAAAACATACGGAACAGTTTCCTTTCCCAATGGAATGGGAGACCTTGTCACTCATTTGGTTTCTTACTTATCACCTAAAATCACTATCAAAACTGGATTTTCATTTTCAAACTTTAAAGAAATTCAAAGTTTAAATGGATCAGTCCGAATTTGTATCTCACTAAAAAAACTATTACCGATTCTAGATTCAGAAATCAAATTAGAAACCAAACCAAATTTGTTAACCATTTCCAGCGTAACAAGGTTTGGTGAAACAAAACTTACCAAAAAATCATGTTTTGGAATACTTTTTGGCAAAAATGAAGGTGTTCATGCTTTGGGAGTTTTGTGTAATTCTGATATTTTTGTTGGCCGAGTCCAAAATCAATTACATTCGGAAACTTGGATTTATCCAGATTTAAACACAAATAAAAGTGACAATTCGATTGAATCTATTTTAGAAACAGATAGATGTTTGGTCTCAAAGAAAATGGACCCTCCAACAGTTGTTTACCGAACAACTTGGGAAGGTGTTTTCCCTGCGTATGACGCAAATTTATATAAGTTCAACCAAGTGTTAGACCAGTTAGAAACAAACTGGTCTTCCCAAGGAAAAAACATCAGATTTTATGGAAATTATAGAAAAGGAATTGGTCTCAGATCAATTTTTGAATCGACAATGTTTTAACGATTCTCCTCCATTTTTTTTACAAATACAATCCTTAACCGATGTATCAGCAAGTAACACTCGTTCTGCTAAATATTCCATAAATGGTTTGTAAGTACCAAATGCGGGAATTCTAACAAATGATTTTCCACCATTTTCCAATGTGAGTTCTTTAAACTGTTCACCAATTTCTTCCAATGTTTCCAGGTGATCACTTACAAAACTAATTGGATACACTGCTATGTGTTTACCTTCTTTGGAAAGTTTTGTAATCATTTGAATTGTGTTTGGTTCAGTCCATTTGGCGGGACCTACTTTACTTTGGTAAGAAACATGTACATTGCCTCTGAAACCAAACTTTCGCAATTCCTCAGAAATTTTTTTGACGGAAATCTCTACTTCTTCCATATAACGATCACCCTTGTGAATGAGTCGCATCGGAACACCGTGTGCCGAAAAAATAAGATCTAGGTCTTTCCAATCACAATTCGGAGTTTCTTTAGGATAATGCAAAAATTCATCCGATTCTAACTGGTTTGTAAAAAACTCACAAATAAACCTAGCAATGATTTGGTGATACTTTGGCTCCAAACCAAAATGTGGGATATAACCACCACTCCCAACCGGACATTCACCAAACCTTGACTCTAAAATTGCCAGTGTTGATAATACGGTAGATCTGGAGAATTGAGGATAAAGCGGTAAATACAAAGTATTTGCATCGGGTTTGGTAAACTCATCCTCTCTAATATTAGGATATCCGCAAGTCATGGAAACTTTTACCTTCCATTTTACTTTCGTTTGTTGGTTAAGAATTAATTCCAAAACCTTTGCTTGTTTTTCTGTTTCGTCCACAAGGGGAGAACCACCACCAAAACCCATGGATTCATAAGTTTTTTGCACTTTAGGAGCCCGTTTTTTTGCGATGAACCTTGCCAAACGAATTCGGAAAAATTCTGGCAATGGCAAATCAAACACAAATGGATCTGAAAATAAATCTCTTAAAAATACTTCAATTTCTGAGGACGTCCGTGGCCCTCCCAAATTCACTAGAATTAAAGTTTTATCATAGTTAGTTGTCATAGGTGATGTAGTCACAGTGCGGGTATCGAGAACAAAAATAAATGGTTTTCCCATTTTTCCCCAATTTGGTTCTGATGGTTCCATCCGAACACTTTGGGCAAACTTTTTTCTCTGTAAGGATTAGACTCCTTTCCTTCGGTAGATGTTGGTTCTTATTTTTTTTCGGGTTAACATTTGAATTGATTCTCGAATTTTCAGTTACAATTTTTTCATTCTTCTTACTAGTTACAATCTCAGGTCCATAAGATTCTGTTTTTTTCCTTGGTGATTTTAAAATCTGTTTCAGCTTCTCATAGAATGCTGAAATTAATTCCACTCTTGAATTTTTGTTCTCTGTGATTTGGTCCAATTGTTGTTCTAAGTCCTTTGTAAATGACTCACCAATCAGATCATGAAAGTTTAAATCCAAATAAGCATCCACTTTCATTCCCAAAGCAGAAGGACCTATGTTTTTTTGATACTCAACAATATACTTTCTCAGTTTTAATGTTTCAAGAATGTTTGCGTAAGTGGAAGGGCGACCCACTCCTGTATCTTCCATTTTTTGAATTAACTTACCTTGGGTATATCGTTCGGGAGGTTCTGTTTCCTTTTCCAATGTAGAATAAGATTCGTAGAAAAAAATATCCCCCACTTTTGCATCCAATGTATTCTTCTTTTTATCCATCATTGGTTCCGGGAAGTTTTTGAACCCACCATCAAAAATTCTTTCAAACGAATGGGTGAAAAGATGTTTTCCAATTGGGAATTCATACACAATTTCTTCTCCTGATTCTGGTTTCATTAAAGAGACCAAGAATCGTTCCCAAATCAATTGGTAAAGTTTCCATTCATCAGCTGTTAAATAATTTCGAATTTGATAAGGTGTTAGATTGGGATTAATGGGAATCACTGCTTCATGAGCATCTTGTGAAAACTTTTTTTGTTTGGACTGTTTACCAGCGCCTTCCAACAAAAGTGTTGGATAATGTTGTTTTAAATAATTTTCACCTAATTGACGTTTTGAATCCGAAACTCGAGTACTATCAGATCTCATGTAGGTAATAAGACCAACCGTTTCTCCCGAGTGTAATTTTTTACCTTCAAATAAACTTTGTGCAATTCTCATCGTTTTTTTTGAATCAAATTTTAAAGCACGAAAACTAACTTCAAGTAAACTCGCGGTGGAAAATGCCTTTGGAGGTTTTCGATTCAATTGTTTTATTTTGATATTTGATAAAACAAGTTCCTTCAACTTAGAAGGTTCAGGAATCATCCCGAGTTCCTTTACGATCGAATTAACTTCTGCTTGATTCAATTTTTCTTTTGTATGGTATTTGAGTTCGGAAATTTGTTTATTCAGAGTTCCTTGAAGTTTGAGTAAAAGGTAAGTTTCTTTTGAGAAGTTTTGAATTTCCTTTTCTCTCTCACATATCCAATGTAAAACGGTAGATTGAACTCTTCCAGCAGATAAGGTTGGTATTTTTAATTGTTTCCATAAATCAGGGGATACTTCAAAACCAAAAATTCTATCGACTACCCTTCTTGCAATTTGTGATTCAATTTCCCCTTGGTCTAGTCCGGTTTGTTTCTCTAATTGGATATTTAATTCAACTTTTGTGATTTCTTTTAAACGTAAGCGGTAGATTGGTTTTTTTAATTTTGCCAATTCATCAAAACAATGTTTGGCGATAATCTCACCTTCTCTGTCCGGATCACTAGCTATATAAATTTTGGAACACTTTTTGGCTTTTGTAACGATGGAGGCAAAGAGGTTTTTTTTCCCTTTGAGCCATTCATATTCAGGTTCAAAAGAATTGGAGATGTCCACTCCATAGGATTTGGGAGGAAGGTCTTTGATATGCCCCTTTGTCGCAACAACCAACCAATCTTTCCCTAGGTAAGAATTGAGGGTTGTTGCCTTTGTAGGGGATTCAACAACAATTAAATTGGTGATTTTAAAATCCCATCAAACAAGTATTAAACGAAAAGTCCTTCCACAGATAAGTATCTTTCTCCTGTATCATAACAGAATGTAAGCACTTTGGAACCTGCAGGAATTTCTTTTAGTTTTTTGGAGACTGCCGCAAGGCTTGCACCAGAAGATGTTCCGATAAAAATCCCTTCTTTTTTGGCAGCAAGAACAGCCATTGTAAAGGACTCTTCTTTTCCAACAGTGATGATCCCATCTAGTAATTCTGTTTTGCAGTTTTTAGGAATGAAACCAGCACCAATCCCTTGGAGAGGGTGTGGACCTGGTTTACCACCACTGAGAACAGGAGAACCTTCAGGTTCTACAGCAAATACTTTTAGTTTAGGAAATCGTTTTTTTAAGTTTTCTGCACAACCAGAAATATGCCCACCCGTTCCTACACCAGTGATGATATAGTCCAATCCATCTGGAAAATCTTTTGCAATTTCTTCTGCAGTTTTTTCTCTATGGACTTGGATATTGGCTTCGTTTTCAAACTGTTGTGGCATCCAAGCGTTTGGATTGGCTGCCACCATTTCTTGTGCTTTTGCAATCGCACCTGGCATACCTTTTTCCCTTGGAGTGAGCTCAAACTTGGCACCGTAAGCTGCCATAATCCTACGTCTTTCCACTGACATATGTTCTGGCATCACAAGAGTGATCGCATAACCTTTCACAGCTGCAACCATAGCAAGACCAATCCCAGTATTTCCAGATGTAGGCTCCACAATGATGGAATCTTTTTTCAATTTTCCTGATTTTTCGGCATCTTCAATCATCGCAAGCGCGATTCGATCTTTAATCGATCCACCTGGGTTCTGTCTTTCTAGTTTCATATACACTTCGTGATCAGTTCCAAACAAACGAGACAATCGGATATGTGGTGTGTTGCCAATGGCATCTAGAATACTATTAAATTTCATAATTTCTCCGTTTAAGTCACATTTTTAAAGAAAATCTAGATTTGTCCACAATGAAATGGAATAAGTCTAGGGGTACCGAAATGAAATAAGATAGGAATGATCTTCTTTCATTTGTGATAAAACATTTGGGTGATTTTCAACAAGAATCGCCTTTTCTAGGTAAGGTGCTGCAATCCGAAGGTCTAAACGGCGTAATGCCTGTGAAGCTTTTTTCCTTACTTCTGGATCATCATGGGAAAGCATCTCTGTCACCGCTTTAAAATTTTGGTTAGGCAAACGTTCTAAACCTACTATGGCCGATAAAATGGAGATTTTTGCATAGGGGACCTGTTCTTTACCCAGTCCATCCGCAAGAGAAGAGATCCACACCTTACGATCGGATTCATACATTGCATCAGCAGCAGAACTTCGGATATAAAAATTAGGATGAGACAACGCTTGTTTGATGGTTTGTTCGGAGGATTCCGTTGTTGGGAGAGAACCTAATGCCCGTAACATCTCACCACAAGCCAAAACAATGGAAATTTCACCATCTCCGTAAAAGTAAGGACTCGAGGTAGAATGACGATCAGCAACTCCGTCACTGATTTTTCTTACTTTTGGCGGGTTGTATTCGATGATGGAAGCCGACTCTTTTTGAAAGGTTTTGATGAGAACAGGTATGGCAATTTTGTCCCCTTTTTTAGCGAGAGCTTTTGCCGCATAAAATTTCACAGCGGGGGCATTGTTCTCACTTGTTGGGAAATTGGGTGTCCCCTCTAAGGCAGAAAGTATGTCCCGATACCCTCTATTTGATTTAATAAACGTTAGACGGTCTATGGCATCACGAATTTCGAAGATATCAGAAGAGGAAAGTCGTTTCCTTTGGGTTTCAAAAAAGGCCTCATCTTGTTCTGAAAATAAACTTACGTTCCATAAAAAGACGAGTAGTAGAACATGTTGGAATTTCATTCCTTCCCCCTAAAATTGCAGGACATTCTAACTCATTTTGGCTAATTTTCTTTTAATTTTTCTGCGACTTCTTTTAATTTTTCAGATAAGTCGCCAAGAGTGGCTTTGTCCTCTTCCAAAATGGATTGGCTGAATTTTTCCAAATCCTTTTGGATTTGTTCCTTTTTTTCACTCGCGCGGGATGCCATCTTTCGGAGTAAATCTTCTCTGTAGAGACTAAAATCTACTTCCTTCAATTCCCCGAGTTCCACCATCGAATTGACAATCCTTTCCAACCGTTCGCGGGTAAGGTAATTGGCACCAATCCCACCTAAAACCAGACGTTCAAATAGGCCAGAAATATCACGACCTGTCTCTCGGATGAGAGAAGTTAACATAAAATTTGAAAAATCTTCGTTCCTTTGGCCAAGACTCACTTTTAAAAATGTTTGTCCGAGGATCTTTGGTGTAATGTCTTCCCCAGAAAGGTTGTCTTGGACTTTGATTTCTTCCCCACCAATGATCATCTTTGCCACATCTTCTAACGTGATGGTGGAACTTGTTTCTGGATCATAGAGCCTACGGTTTGCGTATCGCTTGAGGAGCTTCATCGGAGATGCTTTTTAAAATGACTTTCAAGCCTAGGGGGTCAACTAAAATACAATCGTATGGACTCACTATTCGGAGCCGTTTTGACACAACTCCCAGAGCGGGAAAAAGAACTCATGATTGCTTGGTTACAAGCAAATGGGTCCGTAGTGAAAGAATGTACAAGTAAAAATTGGAAAGATTTCCCTGATTGTATTCGAGTTTTTTCCAAACCAAGTCCAGATTTAGCAAAAGAACTTTTGGATTGGAGCATAGAACCAATCTTATGCGGACAATTTTCAAAAGAAGAGAAAGAGGAATACAAATCCTCAGGTGTATCCTTTTTATGGGATAAACCTTTTCAGAAAATTCATACTCTACCTCTCCACCCAGAACCTGAAAAAAAATTAACCTGGATTGTTTGTACAAAAAATCAAATCCTAGACCAACACATTTCTAGGTTTTTAAAAACTTTAGGTTATTTTGTTTTTGCGGAATCAAATCCAGAATTTTTACTCAAAAGATTGTTAGTTGGTCCATGTCATTTTTTGCTATTGGATTGGGATAAAGTTGATACAAAGTTGTTGGTCCCAAATTTAGAAAAAATCAAAAGAGAAAAACCATATTTGTCAATCGGCATCAAAGATTTTAATCGAGAAAATCTATATCGTGATTTAAAAATGGGGATCAGTGGAATCTCAGAAGTGCTCATTGATGCGAAGGACTTTTGGAAGGTATTTTTGGATAGTTTTCCACTCACAGAAGAACAAGTAGAAGAAAAACATTGGAAAGAATCAGCAAAATCCGTATCCAAATTAACGTTTACCTTTCAGGAAAAACGAATCCCCGTATCCATGAAACTAACCGACGTAACCATATTATCTGCAAACCAAACATACCAATCCACAAAAGACCATATCGATTTATTTCGCTGGTTTGTGAGTTAAGGAGATTAAAAATAAATGAACATGTGATTCATTCAAATAATAACATGTCATCACTTGAAAGCTCACCCGCTCCTCTGTTTGGAAACGCTTGTTCAAAAAACAATGCAGCTAACAAATCAAAGTCTTCATCCTCTTCCCGATTTTCTATTTCCCAAAGTTCATTCCTTCGTTTGATGAGAAGAGATACGGTTGCATCTTCTAACGCAAAGTCAATTTTCAATCGATTTAACGTTCGTATCCAATAATTCAAATTATAAATGCTATAATCACGAAAATACGTAAGACCTGCAATGGTTGGTTCGTATTTGAGTAATGCCTCTGTGAGGTAACATGCAGTTTTTAAATCTTCTGTAGCCCCAGTTTCTTTATAATTGCGATAAATATGGTGGATGGTTTCATGCATTGACATTGTGGAATGGTATGAATCTTCAATGAGACGAATGGAATCGGGGTGAGATTCCATATACCCGAAAACATCCACGATCTCATTTTTCTCTTGGGCTTCTTTTCTTGCCAAATCACATTCTTCGTCAGTAGTCTGAGGATCAACTAACAAGATAAATAGATATTTGGTTTCAAAAGCAAACCTGGATTCTTTTGGAATGTAATATTCGATCCAGATGGGTTCTTTGTAGTAATCAATCGACTCTTGGAAACTAAGTTCGGGTGTGACTTTAAGTGATTTGAGTTTTTTGACATCATCGGTGATGACTTTTTTCCCTTCAACCCTCGTCTTACTACGTTTGATTTGTCGGAGTTCCGACTTATTCAAAAGTGGCTTGGGTTTGAAGCTCGAGTCCATATTAGATCATCGACAGTTTAAAAAAAGCGCAACAGAAAAGAACGGATCCAAAATCCAATGGGACTCAAAATTCCTGAATCCGCAAAAACAACCTTACCATTTGCATTGACAAAGAGAGTGGTTGGATAAGCGGAAATCCTCCATTCCTTTAACATTCGATAATCTGCGGTATAAATCGGATACGTTGATTCAGAAGAAAGGTGGGAGAGGATTTCTTTGGTCTCTTCAGAATCTTCCGATTCCAAAACAGACAAAAACATGGTTTCTTTTGGTAAAAATTTTAAATTGGCTTCAAGGATTGGTGTGTAGGCTTTGCATACCGTACACCAAGTTGTCCAGAAATACACCACCTTAGGGTGGCCTTTCCAGGAACTTGCTTCCGTTGGGGTTGTTGCTAGAGCCTCAATCGGAATGGATGGATTTGTGTCCCTTGCCTTAAAATAAGCAAATCCTAAGGTTGCCGAAAAAAAGAAAACAAAGGCGAACACCACTTTCCAGCCATAAGGCAACTGCTTCCAAATTTTCATCTCTACTGGTAGACTGGTAGATGGCTTGATATGTTCCCAAACATCAAAAATAAGATGAGGACAAGCCATATGACACCAGAGACGAGCACACTCACATCGGTGAGAATGGCTCTTGTGGGGTTATGCCCCATATTTTTGATGTAGATGATATAAAGGGAACGAAAAATCGCATACACAACAATGGGAACTGTATACACCATATAAGGAGTTCCTAAACTTTTAGCCGTATCAGGACTAACCGTATACATCACATAACTCACAAGAGTTAAGGTTGCCACAACAGCCATCATCAAATCTAAAAATTCGATTGAGTATTCTTCCAAAATTTTTCTGTGTTTGCCAGCATCAGTTTTCAGAATATTAATTTCACCTCTCCGTTTGGAAAATCCCCAAAAGAGTGCGAGCATAAAGGTACAAAGTAATAACCAATGAGAAAATTCTACCCCAATGACAACAGCACCAGCGATGGCCCGGAGTACAAATCCAATTGAGATACTCATTACATCTAAAATCACAATGTGTTTTAAGACCTTACTATACAACATATTGAATAATAGATAAAAAATGGTTAAATAAAAGAATACGGGTGAAAGTTTATAAGAACCGATCAAAGCGATTGGCAAGATAACCCCTGTTATTGCAAGAGCAATTCCAGAATCCAAATCCCCACTTGCAAGAGGACGGTGTTTTTTTTCAGGGTGTTTTGCATCTTCCTTTTGGTCTAAAAAATCGTTAAAGACATATTGGCAACTCGCAACAAGGGAAAAAAACAAAAATGCCAAACACACCTTTGTAAAGGAAGGTACATCAAAAATTCGTTTCGAAAAAATTAATCCGGCAAACAGGATGATGTTTTTGATCCACTGAGGGATCCTCATGAGTTTAATGTATAAATAGATCATTTTTTCTTCACTTTGTGGGCTTCAATGTATTTCATTTTGACTTTGATGGTTTTGGCATTCTGTAATGTAGGAAAAACTAAAAGGATTTTCGGATCTCTTCCAGTGGAAATCATTTCGACTAACTCACCTGGCAATTGTTTCCCAGCGGTTTTGATATCACTAATTTCTAAAAAGTCTTGGTAATCTTCTGGCAATAAACTTTGGCTTACAGTGATTTTTTTAGAATACAAAACTTTGCCATTTGCGTCCAGTATCTGTAAATCATCCAAAACAAAACGAATTCCTCTTTGTTCCAAAGGATCTATCCTGAGTCCGCCAAATTGACTCATTGGCTCTGGAAGTGTAAAGACATACTCATTCCAAACACCTACCCCTGTTTTCGAAACTGGTAAGGAAACCATTAGTGATTCAGAGGTTTGTGGGTGTTCTTTATCCACAAAGGTATACATCTTGATGGTTTGGTCCTTCAAAACTGGAAATTTATATTGGTAATATAAAACAGAAATGAGTGATAAAAGTAAAATCGATGTTACAGAAATGATACGTATTTTTCGAATTTGTTTGAATCGATCAAGTTTCGTTTCCATTTTGGAACGGAATAATGATTTTGATTCATCGATTAAAAAATTATAAGTTACCAAACAACCTTCAAAAATCTCGTTTAACTTTGTTTCAGTTACTTCTACGTGTTGGCTAAAGTTTTTTAAAAACTGAAATGCTTTTGTTTTTGTTTCTGGCAATTGGAAAGAAGACAAGTCACTGTCTTTTGGAATTTCTTTTTTGCCATTTAAACTTTGGTAGTAATTTACCAAATCGTACACAACGTAATTGAATAAAATATTTGCATCAGCGAGTTTATCATTCGATATCAATATCTCAAGTGACTCCAACCGAAATTCGATTTCGCCTAGTTTTTGTTTTTTTTCTTTTTTAAGAACTTCTATCTTCTCTTCTTCTGAACTAAGAACGGGAGATTTCCAATAGGAGAGGAATAACTCTTTCACTGACATTTTCACAACTACCAATCCTGATTGTGCCTAAATTTACTAAAACTGATTTTTATATCCATTTTACCCGACTTGGATTTTTACACCGTCGTCGATGGTACCCATTTTTGGGACTCCCGAATGGCCTGTTGCTGCGATGAGAACGGTAAAAATCCCCACTCTACCCACATACATGACGGCAGCATAAAATAATTTCTCGATATCCCCTAATTGGGAAGTCAGATTCAAACTATAACCCACTGTGGAAAACGAAGAAATCAATTCAAAAAAGATAACATGGAGAGAGTGTTGGTTTTGGTCCAAAATCCCAAGCAAAATGAAGATAAATGCCAAAGATACCGTTGCCAAAAAATAAACCCGAATTGCCACTGCCACTGAATTTTTAGAAACGGTTTCGCCAAATAACATGACAGGTTTAGAAGGTTGGATAACATTCTTTAGATAAGCAAGTAACAAAACAAAAGTTGTGATTTTGATACCACCTGCCGTTCCTTGTGGACCACCACCAATAAACATGAGTACAGTGATGATGATCACAGTGGCATCATTCAAATGACCAAGGTCCATTGTCGAAAATCCAGCCGTTCTGGAACAAACAGACATAAAAAATGCATTGGAGATTTTATCTACAAGATCCATGCCGTGGAAAGTATGAGGGTTACTCCTTTCCAAGAAATAAATTCCAATGAATCCAAAAAGTAACAAAGCAAAAGACCCATAAACCAAAAGTTTTGATTGGATCCGCGTGGTTTCTCCACGTAAGTGTTTGTTGTATTCTTCAATTCGATTTTCTAAAATTGCGGAAAACTGTGCTGGTAATAACAAAAACCGTGGGACATTCCCTGCTTTTAAAGCTTTTTCCATCATGAGGGTTTCTGCTACCACTTCAATACGGTATACAATTCGGACAAAGATAGTGAGTAACACTTTTTCGAGTAGGATGATGACAGGGAATCCGATCCCTCCAAAAATCACAAGACCCGAAACGATGTACAGGGAAAAAGGATCCAAACGTAAGGCACTTAGGTCATCTGTGATCGAAAAACCAGCGTTATTGAAAGAAGAGACTGCCGTAAACAGGGAAAAAAACCAACGGGTGTTCTCCCCTTCCACTCCTTCCGGCATATGGAGATACAATCCAATGGCTCCCAGGATTTCGATGGAAAAAGAAATATTGATGATGGAAAGTAAAATCCGGTTCACTTCATTGGTGGCAAGTGACTCTGTTTCCGTTTGGGTGTCAATGGCGGCCCCAACAAAGGCATTAAACCGAGCGTTCCTGGAAATCCCTTTTGTGATGAGAAACCCAACAATCACTGTAAAACTGATGATCCCAAGTCCCCCCAATTGGATGAGGAATAACATGATCCAATGAGTGGAGGGGTTCAGTCCCGAAAGGGGGATGGGTGACAAACCTGTCACACAAATAGACGAGGCGGAGAGATACAGACTATCGACATATGACAACTCACCTTCTTCCGAAATGTACAAGCCAAACGACCCAAGTAAGATGGCGGCAAAAAATCCAAGGCACACCACTCGGGCAAAAGACAAAGTACGAAAAAATCGTTTGAAACGAGCAAGTGGCATATTTCCCTATTCTCTACTTTCTCCAGGATTTTCCCTCTTACCAAAAATCCCAAGTACTTTACAAACGCAGTCCATTTCAGATTTTGGTAGAATCAATTCAACTTTAACCTTATTTTTGAGGAAAATATGACCTCTGCGACGCAAGCAACCAAACGTGATCCAAAATTGGAAAGAATCCGTAATATCGGGATTTCCGCACACATTGACTCAGGGAAAACAACCCTAACAGAACGTATCTTATTTTATACGAACAAAATTCACGCCATCCACGAAGTACGTGGAAAAGACGGTGTGGGTGCCACTATGGACAGTATGGACCTCGAACGAGAAAGAGGGATCACGATCCAGTCAGCAGCTACGTATGCAACTTGGAAAGACATTACAATCAATATCATCGATACTCCGGGCCACGTTGACTTCACAATCGAAGTAGAACGTTCCCTTCGTGTCCTTGACTCTGCGATTATGGTTCTTTGTGGTGTTGCGGGAGTTCAATCTCAGTCCATCACGGTTGACCGCCAGATGAAACGTTACAACGTTCCACGTGTTGCCTTTATCAACAAACTCGACAGAACTGGTGCAAACCCATGGAGAGTTATCGACCAACTCCGTGAAAAACTCCACCTCAATGCCCATGCAGTGCAACTTCCGATCGGACTCGAAAACGACCTGAAAGGGATTGTAGACCTTGTGGAGATGAAAGCATATTATTTTGAAGGTCCAAACGGACAAGATATCAAAATCACTGACATCCCTGAAGAGTTAAAAGACCAAGCAAATGAAAAACGCGAAGCCCTTCTCGATGCAGTGTCACTTTTTAGTGATGAACTCACAGAAGAAATGTTAGAAGGAACTCCTTCGGAAGCTCGTGTCAAAGAAGCGATTCGTCGTGGTGTCCTTGCACTTAAATTTGTTCCAGTGTTTATGGGTTCTGCCTTCAAAAACAAAGGGGTTCAGAGACTTCTGGATGGAGTAGCAGACTACCTCGCATCACCTTATGATGTGGAAAACACAGCAAAAGAAATTGGAAACGAAGAAAACGAACTCATTTTGGATTCTGATCCAGAAAAACCATTAGTTTGCCTAGCATTCAAACTCGAAGACGGTCGTTACGGTCAGTTAACCTATGTTCGTGTTTACCAAGGTAGACTCGAAAAAGGGATGACGATTTATAACTCATCTAACAACAAACGCCACAATATTGGACGTCTTGTCCGTATGCACTCAAACGAAATGGAAGATATTTCAAAAGCGGAAGCGGGAGATATCGTTGCTCTATTCGGTATCGATTGTGCATCAGGGGATACATTTACTGATGGAAAAACAAAACTCACGATGGAGTCTATGTTCGTTCCAAATCCGGTGATCTCACTCACAATTGAATGTAAAGAGTCAAAACAACTTCCAAACCTTGCAAAAGCTCTCAACCGTTTCACAAAAGAAGACCCAACCTTCCAAACTGAAATTGATAAAGAGTCTGGTCAAACCATCATCAAAGGTATGGGAGAACTCCACCTCGAAGTATACATCGAACGTATGAAACGTGAGTATGGTGTGGACCTTGTGACTGGTGCTCCTCAGGTAGCTTACCGTGAAACCATCACGAAGTCTGCAGAATTTGATTACACTCATAAAAAACAAACGGGTGGTCAAGGTCAGTTCTCTCGTGTAGCTGGTTACATTGAACCAATCCCACAAGAAGAAGGAAAAGACTACGAATTCGTAGATAAAATCGTGGGTGGTTCCATCCCTCGCGAATACATCGGATCTTGTGATAAGGGTTTCCGTTCTTGTTTAGAACGAGGATCTCTGATTGGATTCCCTATCATCGGAGTTCGTTGTGTGATCAATGATGGTGCTTACCATGATGTGGATTCATCTGATATGGCATTCCAAATTGGAGCTCGTTATGGATTCCGCCAAGGTTTCTCAAAAGCAGCACCTATCATCCTCGAGCCCATCATGCGTGTGGAAGTAGAAGGACCTACTGAATTCCAAGGAGCGATCCTTGCTTCTGTAAACCAAAGACGTGGTATGATCTTAAACACTACAGAAGAGAACGGTTATGCAAAAATCGAAGCAGAAGTTCCTCTTGCTGATATGTTTGGATACTCCACAGTGCTTCGTTCTTCTACCCAAGGAAAGGCTGAGTTTGCTATGGAATTCTCCAAGTATGCTCCAGTTCCAAGAAACGTAGCAGAAGAGTTAATGAAAAAATACAAAGTCAACAACAAAGACGAAGAATAAAACTTCGTTTTTTAAATCTGTTTGGTTTTGGAAAAGGCGGGTTTCTCCCGCCTTTTTTATTGCCCTCCCGCTTTTTCATGTCGATACTTGCCTTAGGGAATTATGCGAAAACATGGCATCATATTCAGTTTTGGTTTGGTACTCATCACCTTCCCCATCCTTTCCAAACAAATCCAAAAACAAACTCCAAACCATTCAAACCAAGTGACATACCGAGTTGTTAAAGGTGATTCTTGGTATGGAATTGCTCGTAAAATGAAAGTTCCAGCCGAAACCTTGGCAAAGTTAAATGGAAGGACCACTTCCGAAAATTTGTTCGAAAATGAAAAATTACTTATCCCAAGAGATAAGGAAACCAAATCCATTTCGTCTGAAACAAAGATAAAAGAGATCATCGCCTTCCCTCTTGGACAAAAAGAAAAAATCCAAAAGAAGTTTTCTGAACTTACGTATGACCCTTATAAAGGAATTCAATTCCAAAGGGGGAGTTCCTCTCTTGTCCGTGCTAGTTTTTCAGGAAAGGTCGTACATGTAGATTATATGGATGGGTATGAAAACTTTGTGATATTAGAACATGAAAACGGACTTTATTCCGTTTACGGAAATTTAGAAAGGATCCAAGTCACAGAAGGCCAACAAGTGAACGCAAAAGATCGATTGGGAATTTTATCAAAAGACAAAGGGTTGTATTTCCAAATCAATCAAAACAAAACCAATTTGAATCCTGAACTTATCTTACAAAGGGGATTTGAATGACCCGACCTATTTTATTACAATCCGCTTCCCTATTCCGAAATGGAAAAATGGAATCAAAAGATCTTTTATTTACGGGTGAAAAAATCACAAGTATCGAAGACTTTATAACACCTAACAAGGATATGTTCACTCTTTCCTTACAAGGGAAAAAACTTTATCCTGGATTTATCAATTCGCATGACCATTTACTTGCGAGTTACTTACCCAAAGTAGGTGGGACAGAAAAACACCTTTCATGGTTATCCTATGATAATTTGTATAAAAGTTCAGGCGTGTTTGCTGAACGCCAACAAATTGATCCAGAAATTTTATACTACCTTGGTGCTTACAAAAACTTATTTGCAGGTGTTACATCTGTATTTGATCACATTCCTCATTTTGTACAAAACCCATTTCGAGGAATTTTACCTGTTAAATTGATATCGGATTATACCTTAGCACATTCGGTTGGGAATTATAGTTTGGACTGGGGAGAAGGCCCTGCATTAGAATATAGAATGGCAGAACATGCAAACCTTCCTTTTGTCACTCACTTAGCAGAAGGATTAGATGATGATTCCAAACATTCCCTTCGCACTTTAGAAAAAATGGATGCACTTGGTCCACATTCAGTACTGGTTCATTGTTTGCCATTTGGACCAAAAGAAGCCGATAAAATTGCAGAAAAAGGTGCATCCATAGTTTGGTGTCCTACTTCAAACCTTCATATTTTTGGAAAAACTACCAATATCAAACTCTTTTTAGAACGAGGCGTTAACGTTTGTTTGGGGACAGATTCTTCCCCAAGTGGATCCAATCATTTATTGGAAGAATTAAAAACAGCAAAATCCATTTATTTTGGATTATATGGTGAAGAACTTCCGGAAGAAACATTAATACAAATGATAACAGAAAATCCAAGAAAAGCCTTTCGGATGGGAAATCCAAATGCTCTTATGCCTGGGTTAAATTGTGATTTTGTAGTGATCAGTGATGAGAAAAAAACTTCTGATTTAAATGTATCAGAACTTCATTGGAAACACATTGATTTAGTTGTCATCGATGGTTATCCCATTTATGGATCACTTGAATTTTTGTCACTCTTCCAAGAGTTTGGATTGGGTACAGAAGAAATTTCGATCGAAGGAAAAAACAAGTTGGTTGCGGGTTCACCAAAAAAACTCATGAAACAAGTTTCTGACAGTGTCGGTTACAAAAAGAGTTTGGCTTTTTTACCTAATTTTTAAAAATGAAGCCCAAGCGAGGCATGAGTGTCAGGTCCCATAGTACGTAATTATAAAGGTGGTTCCATTGTCTATTTTGAAAAAGACAAGGCAGAGGATATCTTTGTACTACAAAAAGGCCGAGTTGTACTAACTTACACCAATATCAATGGAGTGGAACTCAAAGAGGATGTGAAACTCGGTGAGTTTTTTGGAGTGAAGAGTGCCATTGGTCGTTACCCTAGGGAAGAAACAGCACAAGTGATTGGAGCTGCAACGGTTCTAGTCTTCAAAGTGCCTGAATTCGAAAAATTTGTCTCAGACAAAACCCATCTCATCATCAAAATGCTCAAAGTGTTCTCAAGCCAACTGAGGCAAGTGCACAGACAGGTTAGGGAAATCCTCGGACAAGGGGAAGCAAAGAACCCAGCTTTTGAGCTAATGAACGTAGCCGAAGTTTTTTATAAAAATGGTAACTTTGACCATGCAGCGTATGCATTTGAGAAATACATCCAACATTATCCGGACGGAATGTACTTAGACCGAGCCAAACAACTTTTAGACTTAGCTCGCAAAAAAACACCATTCCCTCTCACCATACAAGAGTTAGTTTATAAACCTGAGCCTGGATCCCAAACAGGGAAACTCCAAGAGATGTTAAAAACGATGGCAGTCCAATCACCAACTGCCACTTCCAGTGTAGATCCAAATTCCATTCTTTCTCAATATGATAAAGCATCCACTCTTATGAATGCAGGTAAGTATGCAGATGCGATTGAACTCTTCAAAACTGTATCTGACAGAACGGATTCAGTGACCCAAGAAGAAGAACAGTTTGTTGAAAATTCTCTTTTTTACATGGGCAAATCTAGTTTTAAAGCAAAAGATTATCCAAGTGCTATTTCTCATTTTTCCAGTTTTATCAAACGTTACCCAAAAGGACTACTGCTCAAAGAAAACCTTTACCATTTGGCTCTCGCAACAGAGGCCTCAGGGGATAAAGAAAAAGCAAAACAATTGTTCCAAAAGGTAACACAAATGCCTCCTATGGATGACAGTATCTCAGAAGATGCCAAATCCAAACTCAAAGGAGGTAGATAGTGAACGACCAAATGTTAGAAGCAATGTTTGGGAAATTTGGAAAAGTATTCCAACCAAACGAAGTTTTATTTTGTGAATACGAACCTGGGAACGATTTTTACCTCATTAAAGAAGGAAAAGTCAAAATCACTAAAACCATAGGCACAAGTATCAAAACCTTAGATGTCTTGGAAGCCGGTGATATTTTGGGAGAGATGGCGATTTTGGAAGAACAGCCAAGGTCTGCTACTGCCATTGCTGTGACGGAAGTCAAAGCACTCAATTTCAATCGTGCAAACTTTGAGATGCTCATGACCAAAAACCCTGCACTCGCGATGAAATTATTACATATCTTTTCCTTCCGGATTTATGACCAAAAAAGACGACTTATGATCCTCCTAATGGATGACATTGTAGGAAAAGTTTGTGACGTCTTTGTGATGTTATACGAGAAGCAGTATAATAATGATGTTTATAACGAAATCATCCTTTCTGCAACAGTGGATGACATTGCCAATTGGTGTGCCCAACCTGTGGGAGAAGTCCAAAAAGTCCTCATGCAATATGTAAAAACTGGGAAACTTGACCTCTACCCAGATAAAATTGTTATTCACAATATCTCCGATTTCCAAAGGATAGTGAATCAGAAACGTAAACCTACGTAAAAGCTCCCATAGCTCAGGTGGATAGAGCACTAGTTTCCTAAACTGGGGACACAGGTTCGAATCCTGTTGGGGGCAAACATTATGGCGGAACAACCAGGAACCTTACTTTATTATCTCAAACGTTCCACAGAATTTCTGGAAAAAAAGGAAATTCCAAACCCACGTGTCGATGCTGAATGGCTTCTCTCTGACCTACTTGGTTTACCTCGTATCAAACTCTATTCCCAATTCGAAATGCCTCTATCTCAAAAAGAAATTGATTTGTACAGAGAAAGGATTGTAGAACGAAGCAAACGAAAACCCGTAGCTTACATCACAGGGAAAAAAGGGTTCCATCAATTTGAATACTTTGTATCAGAAGATGTTCTCATCCCAAGGCCAGAAACGGAAGAACTTGTAGATTACCTTTTTAAACAAAAAGAAACACTCACAAATGCATTTCCAGATGGAATACAAATTTGGGATTTGTGTTCGGGAAGTGGTTGTATTGGCCTCAGTTTATCACAACTTCTAAAACCGAACCTTGTTGTGTTATCTGATATTTCAGAAAAAGCAATCGAAACCAGTAAATCAAACGCTGACAAATACAAACTAACAGATGTTCAGTTTTATGTTTCGAGTCTGGACAATTCACTTCCCAATGATTTACGTTTTGATGTGATTGTTTCAAACCCTCCCTATATCCCAGAATCGGAAAAAAAAGACATTATGCCTGATGTTTTGGAGTATGAACCCCATTTAGCATTGTTTGTTTCTGATATCCTCTCTTTCCATCGCGATTTATTTGATTCCGTTAAGAGAAGATTAAAACCAGGTGGTTGGTTTCTAATGGAAACCCATCCGACTTACATCCAAGAATTAGAAAACTTGGCCATCAGTTTGGGTTTTGTTTCCCCTAAGAAGGTTTTGGATAGTTCTAATAAGGAACGTTTTTTGTTTCTGCAAACTGAATCGAAGTTTGAATCTTAAAAAGAGTTACAAATAATTCTTTTTCATTTTCCTCACTCAGATTTTTTTTAAAGACTAAATCCGCTTCTCTGACAACAGGAATCCCCTTCTCCCATATGGATTTCCCTTTAGTTGTTAATTTTAAACTAAAACTTCGTTTGTCTTCAATCGATTGGATTCGTTTGACCCATCCCTTTTTTACCCAACTATCAACTAACCTAGAGATTGTGGTTTTATCTTTGGCCAATCGGTCACTTAAGGTTTTTTGGTTCAAACTTTCCTTTTCCATTAGAGGAATCAGTTGGATCCATTCTTCAAATCGCATCCCTACTCGATTCGTTTCAAACTCGTATGCGAGAAACTTCCGCATCTGGAGTAAAGTTTCACTTAAGTGAATGCCTAAATAGGAAAAAATTTCATTCATTCCCCCAATTTAAATTAAATATCGTTTTTGACAAGTATTTTAGTTGCATACTGCAACTATATGGTTGTATGTTGCAACTATATAAAAAATAGAGATTCACTACATTAATTCGGAGGGAATGTTATGGAATGGAACTATCAGACAATCCAAAGGGATGGATTTGATTTTTTAATCGCACAAAACAATACGAAAGGACCAAACCTCTATTGGCTCGGAAGTGCTTTGTACTACCCAAGGGTGATCCCTGAAACGATGGCATCCAAGTATCACATCACTGTTGTGGACCATAGAGGATTTGCGAACCGTATTGAATCAACTCCTGAAAACGAATCCACGTATGATTTGGATGTGGTATTGGATGATTTTCATTTCTTCCAAAACCATCTCCAAATCCCAGCTTGTACGATTCTTGGCCACTCAGGCCACGGTTACATGGCTCTAACTTATGCAAAAAAATACCCAAATCGTGTTACTAAACTCGTGATGGTAGCAACAGGACCAAACCATGGAGCCCCCCTTTTGGAACGGGAAACTTACTTTGCAACTTTCGCAAGTGAAGAGAGAAAAGAAAAACACATACAACTCCAAACCAATTTCCAAAAACAAATTGAGTCTCATCCAGATGGCCTTCGGAACTTTTTCAATTTGTATTGTGTAAGCCAGGATGCACTCGGTTTTTATGATTTAAAAATGGATTCCACTCAATTATGGGAAGGAATCGGAACCAACAAACTAGCGTTTGATTATTTGTTTGGGAAAGTTTTTGTCGAGATCAATGTCGAAAATTACCTATCGACCTTAAAACTTCCAATCCAACTCATATTAGGAAAGTATGATTTCCAAGTGGCTCCTTATTATACATGGGATACAATCATCGAAAGATTTCCAGATGTGAAACGAACAGTTCTAGACCACTGTGGCCATTTGCCATTTTTCGAAGACCCAAATCAATTTGTCCAAATTATGGATTCGGAATGAAGGAAGTGGAACTAAGATACTTTGTTTTTCGGAAATACCAAAACTCTTGTACCAAATAATCATAAAAAAAGCCCACTGGAACTATTTCACCAAGTGGGCTTCGAAGTCAGAAAAAATCCCTACAAGTCAATTCTGTAGGGAAAATCTGTTTTTGAAATTAACCTAACATATCTTTTACTTCGTTTCTTTCTTCTTTTAATTCATTGTGAGTGATATCAAATTTTTCCTTACCGAAAGAATTGATCTCAAGACCTGTTACGATCTCTACTTTTTTACCATCAGATTTGAGTGGGTATCCAAAGATAAGACCTTTGTCTACACCATACTCACCATTGGAATGACAAGCGGCACTGAACCAATCTCCAGGTTTTGTTGGTGTCACAATGTTATGCACTGTGTCGACCACTGCATTGGCAGCAGAAGCAGCGGAAGAAGCTCCTCTTGCAGCAATGATCGCAGCTCCACGTTTTTGCACAGTAGAGATAAAATCTCCCTTTAACCAAGCTTCGTCACTGATCAGGTCAGTTGCAGGTTTTCCTTTGATTTTTGCATTATAAAAGTCAGGGTATTGAGTCGCTGAATGGTTACCCCAAATTGCTACATTGGAAACATCTTTTACAAGAACTCCCGCTTTTTGTGCCAATTGAGTTTTTGCACGATTTTCATCAAGTCCTGTCATCGCAAACCATCTGTCAGACGGAACACCTTTTGCATTATTCATTGCAATGAGTGCGTTTGTGTTACATGGGTTACCTACAACAAGAACTCTTACATCACTTGCTGCATTTTTTTCGATCGCTTTCCCTTGGGTTGTAAAAATACCACCATTGATTTTGAGAAGGTCACCACGTTCCATTCCAGCTTTTCTAGGAACAGAACCTACGAGAAGAGCCCAATTGATATCACGGAATGCTTCATCTAAGTTAGAAGTCACTGATACTTTTTCGAGTAATGGGAACGCACAGTCATCCAATTCCATGATGACACCTTTCGCTGCAGGGAGCGCTTGTTCCAATTCTAACAACTGGAGTTCGACAGCTGTGTCAGGTCCAAACATTTGTCCTGAAGCGATACGAAATAAGAGTGCGTATCCGATTTGCCCGGCAGCACCTGTGACAGCAACTTTTACTTTTTTGCTCATATAATTTTTCCTTTTTGGTTTATAATCCTTTATTGTTTCAGTTCTTTTTGGATGATCTCATCGAAGTTTTCAAATGGTAAGGCACCCGATACAAAGATCCCATTGATAAAAAATGCAGGTGTTCCACTGACTCCTACTTTTTGTCCATCTTGGATATCGGCATCGATTTCACTTTTTAATTTTGATTGGTCTTTCATACAAGTTTGGTATTTGTCTTTGGATAATCCTGTTTTTAATACCAACGAATCTACATTTGATTTACTCAAATTACCGCTGTTATCAAATAAAACATTAAAAACATCCCAATACTTTCCTTCTTCGATGGAACAGTTTGCAGCCATATGAGCATACATTGCGTCTTGGTGGAATGGAAGAGGGAAATCACGGAATACCCAACGGATTTGCCCTTTGTATTTTTCTCGGAGTTGGCGATTCACATCTTGGCTTCGTTTGCAGAATGGACATTCAAAGTCTGAAAATTCAATCACTGTAATCTTCGCATCTTTTGGTCCCATACTTGGATTGTTTTTTTCATCCACAGTCACTCGGATTGATTCAGGTTCTTTGATTAAAAAATCAACTGGGTATTTCGTGATGATCTCACGGTATTTGTTTCTGCTATGTTCTTGTTCTTGTTGGTTTTTTAAAAATCCAACAATTTTATCTTTTGTTTCAGCGAGAGATTTCCCACCTAACTGTGCTTTGTTAGACATATATACGTTTAAGATTTCTTCTTCCGAAGGTTCTCTTAAAACCAATCCTTCATTTAAAACTTCAGAAGGTTTGATGTTTTTATCTTTTGCGACTAATTCAAATAATTTGTCCTGAGCAAATTCACCAAAGGTATTTTTGAGAAGGGCTTTGTATTCAGATTGGAATTTGGAATATGCAATCGGTGAGGAGTCTTTCACGTCACTCAAGTCGTATTTTTTTCCACCGATACTCACTGCATCTTGGGTGATGTATTCTTTCACAAAAGAAGGAACACTGACTAAAAAAAGCACGGCAAAGACCAAATTGGTCCCTATAAAGATTTTAGAGATGGGCGAAGCCATCCACGATTTAAAATTATTTTCCATCTCTGCCAGCTTCCCGGCCATAAAGCGGGCAATCAAACGGAAAAATCCTAAAAAATGTTTCGATTTTCGCTAAAGCGAACCACGATTTGACCGAAAATCTGAGGGAGGGAAAAGGAAAGTTTTTTCTTCAATTGCCGATCCTGAACACGGAGGTTTGGGAACTATGAATACAATTAATATCCAAGGGAATCCTGGCCTATCCATTCCCCCCACCCTTCCCACACAAACGGGAAAACAGTCGGAGGAAGGAAAGGAATCTTTCCCTAAAAAAACGAACAACGAAGTGGCTGGAAACGAAGCCAAAACTAAATCAGAATCGAAAGTAAAACCTGAGGATTTGGTTTTAAAACCGACACCAGCTTCCCTAGAAGAAAAATTGAACCAAATCATTTCTCCAGAGGAAGTGAAGGACCTTCTATCACTTGTGACAAGGACACCTCTACCGGAAACAAAGAGCCATAAGGTTGATACAAAAAGGTAATTTTGTTTTTAAGCATTGCCATTTTAGATAGTTTTGTCCTAGTCCTCAGTGGTGTGCTTACAATCTCCATTTTAGGACTGGGATTAGTTGTGTACAACCAATTCATCCATCCCATTTTTATGCGAAAGGAATCAGATCGATTTATCCCTGTCCAAACGGGTGATAAATATGATTTAGTAGTCGATGAACTTTCTAGATTTGCAAGTTTCCATGTTGGTTGTAAAACAGGACAATTGGCAACACGTTGTAATGCCATCACGGAAGATCATTTGATTTTCCAATTCAAAAAAAGTAGAGATAGCGAAGATTATACGATTACCGTTTTAAAAAATGGACCCAGTTTTTATAAACCTCCAAGAATGGAACATTATGGAAAAATGGAATCCAAAGAAACCTTTGATTCTTATGAGATCATTGGACACCCTGCTGAATTTAGGATCTCTGATAAAATTACAAAAGATAGAATGGTAAATTTTATCGAGATTTCACTCACATCTTCCTTTTATTTCAATCGCTCAGGAAAAGAAAGAATGAAGTTTACCTTTGAAGTTGGTAAAATACAACCGGGGATCAACCGAAAAGTGAGATTTCGAGGTGATGTTTATGGATTCGGAAAAGAGGAAGGAGCAGAAGAAGAATAAACTCCGAAAAACAATTCACCTAACCTATCAGAGGTTTGAGAGTGAACTCATTTCATTTTGATTCGAACTCCGATTCCATCAGGTTTAACCCTACGAAATTGATACGTGATCCCAGATTCCTTCATGATCTTTGAAACTTTTGATTCCAATTCATTTAATTTTGATTTTAAGGCCTTTCGTTCTAAAAAAATAAGTAAACTTGGACCAGAACCTGACAAACAATACCCAATCCCTTCTTGTTTTAACGTATCAGCTAAAGGAAAAAGTGGAGATGAGTTTGGAATTCGATAAGGAGTATGCATCTTGTCTTCCAATCCAACAAGCAGGTCACCAAACTTACGTTTATCCAAAAAATGCATCCATGCCCCAATTCGTGAAAGGTTAAATATCACATCAGAGGTCACATATGACTTAGGTAGAGTTTTTCTCGATTCTTCTGTAGAAACGGAATACTCAGGTGTGAGGACAAAAATGGAAACAGAAGATGGGAACTTTTTTCGAAAATAACGTAATGTCTCACCAAACGTAGAGTAAGCGAAAACGAATCCACCAAGGTATGCAGGAAGTGTATTGTCAGGATGGCCTTCAAATTCTGCTAAGAATTGAGTGAACTCTTGTTCTGTTGGTAAAGATTCGGTACTTAATCTTTTGTGGACTTCTTTGGCTAAACAGAGTCCAGCAACAATCGCGGATGCACTAGACCCAAGCCCTCCCTTTAAAGGTAATGCCAATGTCATTTTACAGTGATAAGGTGGAGGTGTGAGATTCTTCGCAAATTTGGAAAAATAAGACAAATAAGACGACAAAACCAAATCTTCTTTTTTGGAGAAAGGTAAAGTTTTTCCGTTTTTCAATTCGGTTTTGGTTTCTGTAATTTCCTTTGAAAATTGAAATTCGAATTCATTATGGATGTCAAGGGCAAGGCCCATGAGGTCAAACCCAGGACCTAAATTAGCAGAAGTTCCTGGCACTTTGATGTGAATCTTTGGAAGGCGAACCATCGTTTCGCCCAGGCTCTAGGATTCGGTTCGGAAATCAACCGAACTTTCGGGATTCATATTGTTCCACGGCATTGAGTCCACCAAGCACAACGGCAGGAATCCCCTGACCTGGATACACTGTGTCACCTGTCAGTAAAAGACTAGGATCTTCCGATCGATTGGATACCATTCGAAAAGGATTAAAAAAATAAACGGAAGGGATTCCTCCCACACGTCCCCATTTGCGACCTGTCCAGGTTTGCCACGTAACAGGTGTTGCAGAATGATAAAACTGGATATTCGTAAGTTTGAACCAATCAAAGTTTTTTTCCAAAGCAGATAGAATCACGGATTCGATTTCTTTTTTCCGAATCTGGTAGTCTTTGTCACGTTTCCAATTCTCAGGATTTTCTAAATGAGTCGAAACTGATAAAATCCGAATTCCATCTTTGGATCGGAGTTTGTCTTCAGGGTGTGAAATGGATACAAAGACTGATCGCCCTCCTCCGTGGGGAAGAGGTGATTCTAAATGGATTTGGTGGTGGAGGCATTCCTTTTGAAGAGAATGTTCCAGAGAACCTACTTGGATGGCAATTCCCATGGTAAAGGCTCCCCATATCCCTTTTTCCATTCCATTTGCCTTGTTTTCTAATTTTGGTAAACTTTTAGTCATTGTGACCAGGTTCCAAATCGGAAGGTTTGATACGAGGATAGGTGCACAAAAAACTGAATGGTCTATATTTTTTGTTTTCACTTCCCAAATCGTTTTAGGATTAGATGGAAAGTAGTAACGACCACCTAACCTTTCTTGATTGAAGTGTTCAGAAAGATTTTCCCAAACCTTTTTGGTTAAGTGGCTCACTTCTTGTTTTGGAAGGAACTCTCCTCCCAATTCCCGTAATCGTTTGATGAGTGTTTGGGATAGTTCCAACATGCCACCACTCACTATATAATTTTGTAAATTAGGATAGGTAAGTCCAGCCGCTGCCATGGCAAAAGGTGCATTGTTTGAAACAGATTGGTTTGTGATGAGAAGTTGTTCATTCAAAAACTGGTTCCACTCTTCATTTTTGTGTAACCAAAATAATTTTTGTACAAATCGTACGGATACAAGCGAAAACAGAAAAACGATCAAATCATATGGCCGAAACTTTTTTAGACTGATAAAAACCTCACGAAGGTTTTGAAATGGAAACCATTTGTATCTTGCAGACAAACTCCAAAGTTGATCGGACAGAAAAAAACACAATTTCCAAAACAAAACCATACGCAATCCACCACCAAACATACGCTTGGCTTCTTTGATCCATAGAGTCCTATCTTTATACCTTTCAATGGTTTTTCCACAAAGGTGGACCACCATTGACCTATCTATGGGTAGGATTGGAAATTGGATGCCAAGTTCTTTTGTGAGTCGATCCATGGGAAGACCAGGTTCAAAACCAACAAGAGTTGTGGCACCAGATTCAAACAAATATCCATTTTTCCAAAAACTAGAGGCTGAACCTCCAGGCGAGATACTCTTTTCAAGCACGAGAACCCGCTTGCCTTTATTTGCAAAAGATAATGCAGCAGAGAGACCTCCAAGCCCAGAGCCAAGGACAATCACATCCCATTCTTTTTCCATCTAACTAGTAGACTGGCATAAAAATCGAATGGGAAAAAAGTTTTAGTTTAGATGATTTGACCGATCACTCCGACCAAAGTTTTTTGAGATCACTTGCAATGTTTTTTTGCATGGCTTCATTCGTTCCACCACCAATGCTAAGAAGGATTGCATCCCTATGGAGCCTTTCAACTGGGTATTCTCGGCAATAACCATAACCACCTAGTACTTGTATGGCGTTTCTTGAAACTCGTTCTGCCATTTGTGTTGCTACTAGTTTTGCAGACGCTGCACCAAGAGAATTACGAACATCTGGTCCCAGTTCACTTGCAACTTGGTATACAAGAGCTCTTGCTGCTTGGTAATCTGCGTAAGACTCTGCAACCAACCTTTGGATTTGCCCAAACTCCATGAGTTTTTTTCCAAAAGCTTCTCGATGACGGACTGTATAATCACACATGATGTCCACACAACGACGAGCAATCCCTAGCGATTGTGCCGCCAGAGTCACCCTTTCGATTTCCAAATTACGCATCATATGTGTGATGGCACCATTCTCATCTCCAAGGAGATTTTCTTCTGGTACTTCCATATCTTCAAAAACAAGTTGAGTTGTGGGAGAAGAACGCATTCCCATTTTTTCTTCTTTTTTCCCAACCGAGAAACCTTTGTAAGATGATTCGATTACAAATGAAGTCATTTTTTTTGCATTTTTATCTAACTTTGTATAAAGTACAAAAACTTGGCCAACGGAACCGTTTGTGATGTATTGTTTTACACCGTTAATGACGTAACGATCTCCCTTTTTGACAGCATGGGTTGCCATCCCAAGTACGTCAGTTCCCGCACCAGGTTCCGTCATTCCCATTCCACCAATCCATTCTCCAGTGATGACTTTGCTGAGGTAACGGCTACGTTGAGAAGCATTGGAGCTATAAAAAAAATTGTTCACAAATAAAACTTCATGAGCCAAATAGGAAAGTGTAAATCCTGGATCAAAACGACTCATCTCTTCATGGATGATGACAGAAGCAAGTGGATCAAGTCCGTGCCCTCCCTCTTCTTCCGGTACTGTGATTCCAAAAATTCCGAGTTCGGAACCAAGTCGTTTGAATAACATCTCATTAAATGATTCAGTTTCATCATTCTCTTTCGCTTGTTCGTCTAGTTCCCGTTCTGCAAATGACGCAACGGATTGTCGTAAGGCTAAATGGTCTTCCGTTGGATTGAATAAATCATAAGAAGATTTTTTGGTCGTAAGAATGCTCATAGAGAAGATTTTTCCGTACTTTTCCTGAAACTGTAAACGAAAAAATCAGAGTCATTTGTCCTCATTTGCAGCATTTTATTCCAAAAACGAACATCGAATTTTCGAAATTTGAGAAATCAAAACGATAATGTTCGTAAATCACCTAACATATATTAACAGATGTTTCTTTCCTGACACATCTTTTTTTGATTGGCTACATTTGTTACGAGAAAGTGAACATCCACTACTATAGATTAGGATTACTACTTACGGAAATTCCCTAAAAATAAAAATGAGTTTCAAAACAAAGGAATGAATTTACAATTTAAGTAAGAAGATACATCATCGCCTTAACATTCATAAAGTTTCTTTAGTCGAATGGGTATAGTTTCCAATGAGCACAAATGATACAAATATAGTACCTAGAGAAAAGCTCGCAAAATTTGAGTTAACCGAAGAATCTTTAAATAGTTTTCGAAAAAACCAAAACATCCCGCTCGATTTATACAATAAAGACGGACAAATTTTAATTCATAAAAAAAGAAACCCAACGGAAGCGGACTTTGGTAAACTTTTAAAGTTTGAAATGCAAGGAGTTTACTTTTTAATTTCCGAATTAAAAAAATCAAAACCTAATGGTGCCGATAAACCTTACTTAGAACCAGGTCGAACTACAAAATTATTCGACATTGAAAAAACCGCTCGCTTCGCCAAACAATCGCAGGCGTTAATTGAAGATTTACGTAAAACATCCTTTTCGTCTGACCAAGCAGTGTTTGTACAAAACTCTGTGAATGAACTTCTCACCGATTTTACAAGTAATCCTGATTTTGAATTGGGAATTTTTAATATCTTAGAAATCTTAAGTGTAGCAGGTGTTTCCGTTGAATCAGAGCTTATGACGAAACGTACAGTTGTGGCAATGGGAATGAAGGTTCGTACACGTAAGATTGTCAACGAAGGGAAAGAAGAATCCAATAAAAAAGACCACTTAAGCCTTATGATGGCAAGTTATTTGATGGATGTAGGATATTCAAGGCTTGAAGTCAAACAAACTCCAAAACTTACAAAGGAAGAATATGCTGTTGTCCAACAACACCCTATCATTAGTTATTTAATGACCCTCCCTGCTCCCGAAGTTGAATCTCATGTCCGAACTCTGATTTTAAACCACCACCGACCATACCGAGGCAACGGGGTGAACAATAACTTCCCAGACCCAAGGTCACTTTTCACCAAACTCATGTCAGTTCGTGATAAATACAATAGAGAAGTGGGAAAAGAAAGAATCACACAAGATATCGAATTACAATTACACTTACAAGAAAACAATGTCACAACTTCTAGTTTTGAAGAAGACATTGCGATTTTATCACTGGCAAGTGAATATGCATCCCTAACTTCCAACCAACCGTGGAGACCTGCTTTTAAATCTTCTACTGCACTCAAGATGATTCTAAACGATTCGTTTTTTTCTTATAGTAACAAAAACATTCGCCACCTCCTTGATTACGTTGGAAGTTCTCTTACCAATAACGAAAATATCATTAACTTTGGTGACTTTGTGATTACAGCTTCTGTGGATTCAGAAAAACGAGCTCACTTTGACATCTGCCTTGTTTTGGATGTAGGCCGATACCAAACAAGACCAAAACTCCAAAGGATTTGTAGCATCAATCCCGTGTTCCAAAAAGGAATCAAATTTAAAATTGCAGACTTTGATTTAAAGAGCATCAAAATTGATCGTAGAAAAGCCATTATGGATTTAGCTTTACAGGCTGGAACCACACGTGTGATTTATATCATTGATCCAGAACTAAATCCCGCCTTACACGAAGCAGTTTACAAATTAAATCTAAATACTTAACTCAAACGTTTTGGTAAGCATATAGATTGATTTTTTGTTCCCTACCAGGGAGTAACACAGCTTCATTTTTATGCCATGCAGACGGTTTTCCAATTTCTTCCCATACTACTTCTGAAATGAGAAGCGGAGAACCTATCTCTTTACACGCCGACTCGATCCTTGAAGCCGTATTGACCGTATCACCAATAACGGTGTATTCCATTCTTTCTTCTGATCCTATGCTCCCACAAAACACTTCACCAGAATGAATTCCAATTCCAATTTTTATCTCTACTTGCCCTTGGGATTTCCTTTCCTCATTCCAAAGTTTCAATTCATTTAACATTGCGTATGCTGCATTTACAGCATTGGTAACATCTTCCCCTGGGATTTCAGAAGGAAGGGGAGTTCCAAAAGTAACCATGACAGCATCTCCAATGAATTTATCCAAACTACCTTTGTTTTGAAAAATGACACGAACCATTCTCCGACGAAATTCTGTTAAAAATACAGATAATTCTTCGGGATCCAAAAGTTCAGAAAACTGAGTAAACCCTCTAATGTCACTAAATAGAACCGTTACCTTTTGGCGTTTTCCTTTGCCAATGACTTCTGGATCGGAAACGATCTCGGATACCAAATCAGGAGAAAAGTATCGAGAAAGAGTTGTTTTTTGTGTTTCAGATGCAGCAAACTTTAATAACATCCTGAGACTACGAAAAATTCCATAGGATATGGCAAATGCTAAAATCAAAAAAATCACAGGTTTGGAAACAAGTGCATCCAAAAGAATAATTTCATCACCTAACACATAACTTGTCCAATCCAAACTCACTTGTGCATCAGGATCAAGCAAGGCCACCGTAATAAAGGAATAATAACTAATGAGAAAACAAAGAAAGGTAAAAACAACCAGAGAAAATCGGTATTGGAACAAACACAACGACAGAGGTAACAAATAAAAGATCATAAGGGGGGTTTTCACCAAAAAATTGGGATTCCCATCTCCTTTGATCCAATACCAGTTCAGGATGGTCATTGTAATCAAAACATTGTCTACAAGTAAACTTATGTAGTCATATTTTGTTTTCCACTTACTATCTTTTTTTTTCAGAATATGCAAATGTACAAATGTATTCATAAAATAGAAACCGATGGCAATGAAGTTGACCAAATACCCCCAGATTGTATCAATATTACTTAGGTTTGCAAAAGCACTAGCAATGAGGGCAAATCCAATGACATACCGAAATCGAACAGCAAACAAAGCTCCCATTTCTTCTTCTTCTAAAAGTAATTCCGACATATACTTGGGGAATTGGTCACGTATACAGTATACAGAGTAAATTGCGTTTCGAATGGACCTGAACATTGGCATACATTTCAGACTGCGAAAGTTTTTGTGGCAAGGGAATTTTCTTTTTGCTTTTGGATTCCGTCTTGGAATAGATGAACTATGTTCCGAAACAAAAACATAAATCGGGCATCTCAAGCTTTATTCACTTTTTCTTATTTGTCTTTTGATATCGTATTTTCCGTTTTTGCGAATTTATTTTTTTTCAAACATTACTTCCAAACCAAACTTCACCTGAGCTTAGTTTTGTTTTATCTGACTTCTGTTTGGGTCTTGTACTTGTCAGACCACTTATGGGATGCCAAAAAAGAAATTGCCCCACTCTCACTTCGTTCCCAGTTTTATTTGCAGAACCAATCCAAATTCCAATGGGCCATCGGGATTTTATTTTTATCGGCTCTCCTACTGGGTTTTGTTTGGGAATGGAAATTTCTGAGCCAGAACCAAACTTATCTCCTTTGTTTTCTGATTGTCCTTGTCCTTGTTGTGAAACAACTCTCTCCCATTCCCAAGGAAATTTTGGTTTCTGTTTTTTATACTTGGGGGATCCTCCTTCCGTTTTCAGGTGCGAAAGGATTCCCTTTGATCGTTGTCAGTTTTTTCCTCCATGTACTCGCCAATGTCTTACAGACCTACCAAATTGACAGAGAGAGGGACAAAATCCAAAATACGAACACACTGAACCTTTGGCTTTCACCACGCTTGGCAAAAGGGATAGCGATTTTGGTTTTCTTCTCCGGTTTTTCCTTCCTTTGTTTGGGTTTTCATTCCCAAAACATTCCACTTGTATTCTTTTTGGGGATGGGGCTTTCCTACCTATGGCTTGGGGTTACTTGGTATTTCTTCCCAAAACCATCCTTGCAAAAGTTGTTTTCCGAACTTTCCTACTTACCGATGTTTTTGCCTCCGATCATTTTTTTCTTCTCTGGACTCCGCTAAAAAATAAGGTTGGGTTTATGTTATTTCTCTTTTTGCATATTTTCCTCTTTTTACTCCTTAGCTCACTCTACTGGTTCCGCTTTCGCTCCCAGGTGGAGGGCCCCAAGGGAAACCTTCTCATTGAAATCCAAAATGCTGGTAAACACTGGAAAGAGACTCCCCACCTAGTACTCGTACTCGCATTTATCCTTTTCCTCCTCCTTCCCTTGGTCATTGGTTTTCAATTTTACCTCCGGTCCGATGCGAATGTCCTCGTTGTCATTGTTTGGATCGTTTGGGCTTATAATTGGAGCAAATACAGCTTCTTCCGAGAATAAATTACTTCCCTTATGACTTCCCTCTCGTTTTCTGGTCTAAGGTAATCCACGAAAACGGGGTTAAGGAATGAAAATTGTTGTTCTAGTAAAGCAGGTTCCGGATACGGAAACCAATATCAAGGTCGGTGACAAATCGATCAACGAAGCTGGCGTAAAATGGATCATCTCTCCTTATGATGAATTTGCAATCGAAGAGGGAATCAGAATTCGTGAAAAAAGCGGTGGAGAAGTCATCGCAGTGTCCCTCGGCCCGGACCGTGTCGTAGAAGCACTTCGCACTGCCTACGCTATGGGTGTGGACAGAGCCGTTCATGTAAAAGTGGATGACTATGTAACTTTTGACTCTACATACACTTCCGAACTTCTTGCCAATTTCATCAAAGCAGAAAATGCAGATGTAGTGATTGGTGGTCGTCAATCCATCGATACTGACAGCTCACAAGTTGTCGTACAAATTGCAGAGAGATTGAATGTCCCTCACGTAGCAATGGCTCTCAAACTCGAGTTTGATGGCAAAAAAGTAACAGCAACTCGCGAGATCGAAGGTGGAACTGAAGTGGTCGAAACTTCTGCTCCTCTTGCCGTGACTGCGCAAAAAGGTTTGAACGAACCAAGATACCCAAGTTTAAAAGGAATCATGTCTGCGAAGAAAAAACCAGTCGATGTGAAAAAACCAGAAGAACTTGGTGCTACTGGTTCCAAACTCGAAGTTGTTTCTCTTGAACCACCTCCTCCACGTATCGCTGGTCGAAAACTGGAAGCAGCAGATGCACAAGGTTTTGCATCTCAACTTGTAAAAGCTCTTCGCGAAGAAGCGAAGGTCATCTAAGGAGACGAACATGGCTGATGTTTTAGTAGTTGGTGAATTAAAAAACGGCGAACTTAAAAAAATCTCAAAAGAACTTACCTCTGCAGCTCGCAAAATTGCAGATGCGATTGGTGGTAAAGTTCATACTCTCATCATCACTGACAACGTTGACGCGTTTGCAGGTGATTTGAAAGCAGTTGGTGCTGATGCTGTGATCGGTGCAAACCTTGGTGAATTTTCACCAGAAGGTTATGCAAACGGTATTTTTGCCGTGATCCAAGAGAAAAAACCAGCAGTGGTCCTTATGCCACACTCTGCGCAAGGAAAAGAATACTCTGCAAGAGTTGCGATCAAAGCGAACGCTGGAATCGTAGCAGATGCAGTGGGTCTTTCTGTTGACGGTGGTAAAGTAGTAGCAAAAAAACCAATTTATTCTGGTAAAGCGTATGCGAACTTCAAAGTGTCTTCTGACATCCAAATGTTCACTGTGCGTGCCAACTCACAAGAAGTAACTCCAAAAGAAGGAGCAGGTGCGGTTGAAAAATCGGGCGCTTCTGCTGGTGAAGTGAGAACAAAATCACTTTCCAAAGACCTTTCAGGCGGAAACAAAGTGCAGTTAGCTGATGCTTCTATCATCGTATCTGGTGGACGCGGAATCAAAGGACCAGAAAACTGGCCTATCATCCAAGACTTAGCAGACACACTCGGTGCAGCACTTGGTGCCTCTCGTGCAACTGTGGATGCGGGATGGATTTCTCACTCACACCAAGTAGGACAAACAGGAAAAACTGTCTCCCCTAACTGTTACATCGCTTGCGGAATTTCCGGAGCCATCCAACACTTAGCGGGTATGGGTTCTTCTAAATACATCGTTGCGATCAACAAAGATGGAGATGCTCCTATCTTCAAAGTTGCAACTTATGGTGTTGTCGCTGATTTGTTTGAAGTAGTGCCTGCACTTACTTCTGAATTCAAAAAAGTATTGGGTTAATTCCCAATACGAACCATCTAACTTTGAGAAATTTCCTTCTCAAAATCCAGATCGTTCTCCTTTTCTCTGTCCAATTGGGTTCCCTTTGGGCAGAGGATGGACGAGATCGTCTCAATGCCGTCATCGGCAAAATGAACTCCCTTGAAAGTTTTCGCGCCTCTGTCACTTTAAATGGTGGCCTCACTGGCGTCGTATCTTACAAAAGCCCAAACCAACTCCATGTCAGGTTTAGTGATGGAAGGATCATCTCTTCCAATGGTAGGATTTTATGGTTCTATAATCCTGATTCCTCAATTGCAGGGAAACAAGACCTAAAAGGTGTTTCTGGTGGTCTTGGAGGATTGTTATCTGGTTATGAAAATGTGACTGTTAGTGGCAGAACATTTCGACTTACATCTACTACCAAACGTTATAATGAAATCATTTTAGTTGTTTCTGAGAACGACCTTCCCCGTGTTCTCAAAATGAAACGTTCCGACGAAGAAATCACAGAAATTGCTTTTTCAGGCATTGCTACCAATATTGGTCTCGGAACAGGACTCTTTAACTTCCAACCTCCCACAAGCTCACAGATTGTTGAGAACCCTCTCAACCAAAAGGAGTAATTGTGACACCAGTTTCTCGTACCGAAGCGCATCGTGTTTTTGCGGATTTGTATCGCAAAACAAGGACACCTGAACACCAACAGCTCATTGATGAAGCGATTTTAAAATCGAATGATGTCTTCATACGGATTGATCTCATCCGTAAAGTGGACGAAGACTACGAAAATAAAAACAAACCAAAAAAAGAAGACAGTCGCGACCGTGGTTTACCGGAAAGAGAACAGCCAAGAAGAGAAGTGATTTCTCGCAGCTCAACTCCCGAACCTAAACCAAAACGTTCAAGTGACTTGGTAACCGTAGACAGTGCCAAACAAAAACAAAATCCTACAAAGAAAAAGGCCACCGAACAGAAACAAGGTGGGGGACTGCTCGCAGGACTTTTTGGTGGTGGGAACAATACAAACAGTTCCATAGGAAAATTTGCAAAAGAAACAGGAACCATTGATATTGGTTTATTTGGCAGAAATCCCGCGATCTCAAATAACGTGGAACGGATTTTTCGTGGACTCAAAGAAGATGTCCTCATTCCAACCATCCAAGCCCTTCGAGTTTCAGAACAACAAGGTTGGAGGATTTGGACACCACTTGTTTATAATATCATCAATAATTTTAATAAGTTTTTTAATGCCTTTGCATCGCTTGATGCACTCATTTTAGATAAAATTTCTGCAGATATTTTTTTGGAACGTTCTCTCAAAATGCAGATGTTTTATGTACGTTTTTTACAAAGAGATGATGCAAAAGATATCATTTTGTCAAATCTACCCGACATCGTGAAGATGGACGAAAAACTCACACCCAAACTAAACAAAATCATGGAAGGTGTGAACTATGCTCTAAATCTGGAAAACAACAAACCAAGGTTATCTGATGCGATCACTGCCTTTTATATTGTAGCAAAGAAAAAAATGTTCACCTGGCCAGAAATTGTAACTGATTTACGAGTTCCCCCCATCCAAGAACATAAATTCCAAGCAGCTCGTGAAATCCAAAAAGAAGTCGAAATCACAGTCGCTAAAATTTCTGACGATATCAACACAAGGACGTTCAAAAAAGAAGAATTACAAAATCTTAGATCCAGGTATTTTTCCATCGATGACAAAGGAAAAATCAGCTTTGATTTTTTGAACCAAGTTGTTGATGATTTTATGGCGCATCATATGCCTGAGTCGGCAAAAAGCCAAACTGTCAAAAACAGTTACAAATCACAGCCACACCGCCTTGTTTACCTATTACTTCGCGACTTACAAACAGTTTATATCAATCTCATAGAAGGCTATGTTCGGTTAGGTGATAAAAACCAAAACCAAGAACTTCTCATCATCCAACCTGGTCTTTTTAGAAACGAAATTGACCAACTCAATACACTTGTTCGAACCATTGATAATTTTAACAAAAAATTCCCTAGTTTTCAATATAGTTTCCAACAATATGGAATGGATTATAGCACAGGGAACGCTGCAAGTGATCAAATTGCGGGAACCATTGTCCAAGCACTCCAAGATGCATCTGAATTTTTTGGAAGTTTTGCTGGGAAACTCAATATCATCGTGGAAAACCACTTGATGGCAAAGGTGACCGAATCCAAAGGAAAAACAAACGACAAAATCATTTCCACAAAAGACAAAGTCATCGAAGAAGTTAAAATTGCCCAAAGGTTTATACCTCACTACGACAAAGCAGTTGTTGCAAAAGAAAGAATCAATGGAATGAAAGTGGAAGATGTTTTCATTCAATTTACAAAGTATTTATACAATTATGCTGTTATCTTTAAAGACCCAACGACAACATCTAAATTAACTGCTCACAGAAAAATAGAACAAGAACTAATCAAACTCAACAAAGAATACGAACGACTTACCTACTCTACCTTTCACAAAGATAGTGGGAATCCAGAACCAACGATAGATGAGGCAAATAGTTCGGCAACGAATGAGACTAGCGAAACAATAGGGGAAGAGGAAGATACTTGAGAGTTCTCACAGGATTACAACCGTCAGGAAAATTACATTTAGGAAACTACTTCTCAGCGATCAAAAAAATCTTAGATTACCAATCAAAAGAAGAATTATTTTTATTCATCGCAAACCTTCATGCCTTAACTACCTTTCGTTCTAAAGAAGAACTAAAAGACTACACCTTGGGTTGCGCAATCGACTTACTGGCGCTTGGTGTTGATCCAAACAGAACTGTTTTTTGGGTTCAAAGTGATGTTCCCCAAGTCACAGAACTTACTTGGTATTTATCACAATCGATTACAGTTTCGCAATTACAACTTGCCCATTCTTTTAAAGACAAAGTTGCGAAAGGATTTGTTCCAGGTGCCGGACTTTTTACTTATCCAATCCTTATGGCAAGTGACATCTTACTTTTTTCAGCAGAAAAAGTTCCCGTCGGAAAAGACCAAAAACAACATTTAGAATTTGCTAGGGACATTGCGGAAAAATTCAACTCACAATTTGGATCTGTTTTAACAATTCCCGAACCAGACATAGATGAAAACACAGCTACAGTTCCTGGTGTTGATGGTGCGAAGATGTCAAAATCGTATAACAATACTATTGATTTTTTTGGTACAGAAAAAGAGATCAAAAAGAAAGTGATGTCGATTGTAAGTGACTCAAAAGCTATCGAAGAACCAAAAGATCCAGACGAGTCTATCATTTACCAAATTCATTCTTTATTCTTAACGAATTCTGAAAAAGAATCACAAAAACAAAAATACAAACAAGGTGGATTTGGATATGGGGATTTAAAAAAAGACCTATTGGAATCCATACTGAATCATTTTGCACCTTTTCGATCCAAACGAGAAGAACTCTCACAAAACTTAGATTATGTTCATTCTGTATTGAAAGCAGGAAAACAGAAAGCGCAAGAAGTTGCGGAGCAAAAATTAAGCGAAGTGAGAAACACACTTGGCATTTATCCTTTCTAAATTTAAAAGAGACCAAGTTTTTCTTTTTTGAACCTCTCCGTATGTGAGAGTCAATACAAAACTACTTCCTAATTCTAACTTTGGATGGTTTTGTTTTGGAATTTGTGTTACTGCCACGACATGCAAAATCGGGAATAAAATCCCAGGGATTTATGCCTTTCTCTTTTTGTTCCAACTTCTTTTCTTTTGCCTATTCGAAATCCTGCCACCAAGGCTCACAAAACATTGCAATCATCAAGTCCCTTGGGTGATTCTTGCATCGTTTCTCTTTTTATTATTTGCCGATACCAACCAAACACTTTCACAAAGGTTTCCAAAACGTTTTTTTCGCGATTTTTTAAAACAGGAACTAAACAGATCACCACTTTCTCCCTTTGAATCTCGAATTGTTTTGGGTCTCGTGACTGGTTCCACAAAGGAAATCCCGAAAGACTTTAAAGAACTAGCAAAGGAATCGGGCATCTTACACCTATTTGCTGCCTCAGGACTCCATTTAGGAATTTTTATTGGATCCATTCAATTTTTAGGAAACTTAATTTTTTCCAAACACCGCTGGTTATCCATCTTACTCTCACTTGGTTTTGGTTTTTTATATTTGTATGTTTTAAACTTTCCTGTCTCATTTATCAGAGCTTACCTCTTTGCGTTTTTGACTTTGGTTTCCTCTTTATTTTACCGCAAAATAGCCGTTAGTGATCTACTGATAATCTCCTCTGCGACCATTGCCTTTTTTTGTTTCTCAGATTTTTTAAGCATTGGATTTTTACTCTCATTTAGTGCTGTTTTTGGGATTTTTTATCTCAAACCCAGTTTGGACCAGATGATTTTAAAAACTAACAAATCCTTCTTGAAGGAAAATTTTACACTGACAATCGTTTGTTCCTTATGTACGTTCCCAGTTCTTGTTTATTCCTTTCACTCTTACTCATATGGAGGGATTTGGATCAATTATTGTCTGGTTCCATTTGCTGGAATCTTACTTCCTAGTTTGTATACGACACTCCTCTTCCAAAGTTTATTACCAAGTTCATTCTCCCTTCTTTTATCCCATTGGATTTGGATTCCGGCAAGTTACTTACTTTCTCTTTTTTTAAAACTCTTCCAATCTTTATCAAATTTCGAAAGAGCTTACAAGGAATGGAAATCGGAGACTACTCTACTATTAGTTGTTTCAATCCTTCTTATTTTGATCCTTTGGGCACTGCATCGTTACAACCTAAACCAAAACAGAATCACCAATCGATTGATCCTTTGTGTATTGTTTCTATTTTTTCCATTGAGTTTTTGGCACGAGGAAGTTAACTCTCTACCGATTCTCACTCAATCGGGCAAAGGTTATTTTACAATCACACTCGAGAACAAAATGTATCTTTATGGAAATTGTTCTCCTCAGAAACGGATCGGGCTCCCAAAAACAATCCATCCAATCAAACAAATCTTATTTGAATCCGAAACCTGTTTGCAAACGGTTTTACGACTGCAAAAAAAAGAAAAAATCAGGGATGTGATTTTTTTCGAAACACAAGTTTCGCCTTTCATGCGGCAATTTGAAAAACAAGGAATCCAAATCCAATCTTCAGTCCGATTGGGTAATGATCTCACAAAAAATGTAACATTATTTCGATTTGATGGCAATCCGAAAGAGGTGAACTCCTTATTACGTGCTTTAAAAGAATCAGAAAAAAACAATTCCTTTCAAAAATGGAAGGGAATCCTAGTTCTCGATTTTCCTCCTTGGAAAAAAAAGGAAGCAAAAGAATGGATCACCTATCAAAAACTACTTGGGATTTCTAACGCATGGAAAATCATCATCGTTGAGGATCAATTTGAAATCTCCTTATTCCACTATCTCACAAATCCAAACCTTCTTTGAACAAAAAGGAATCAGGGCCCAAAAAAAATTTGGTCAAAATTTCCTAATTGATAAAAACATTGTGGAATACATTGTAAATACAGCAAAACCATTGTTTGCTGAAGATGATGTTTCTTTGGCAGAAATTGGAATTGGACTTGGAACTTTAACCTATCCAATTTTGAGTTTAGGAAAACATACCGATTTATTTGAAATTGATTTTGCATACATTCAATTGGCAAAAGATGAAATTTTACCAAAGTTCCCCAAAGCAAATTTATTTGCAGGTGATGCCTTAGAAAATTTACACCATATATTCCCTAAAAAAGTTTTTGTATTTGGAAACTTACCTTACCACCTCACAACAGAAATCATCAACACACTGATCATCCATTGCCGTAACTTCCAAGGTGGAATTTTTATGGTGCAAAAGGAGTTTGCAGAACGGCTTGTGAAAGAAACCTCGTCCCTCTCCGTTTTTTTGTCTGCCTTCTGCGAAGTGAAATACCTAAAGACTGTCCATAAAAATTGTTTTTTTCCCATTCCCAAAATCCATTCCGCTCTCATTTTACTCTCTCCGAAAAAAGAAAATGGAAAACACCACTGGTCTCCCCAATCGGAAAGAGAAGTGGAAGTTTGGTCTCGGATGTTACGAACTGTTTTTTGGGGCAAACGAAAACAAATCCAAGTGAGTTTACGGGAATCTCCGTTTTCAGATGATCCCATTTTCCGTGAGGCATTGGCAGAAGCCTTGGTCCGTTCGAAAATCCCTCCGACCAAACGGCCTGAAGAATTGAACCGTGAACAATTTCTGAATCTTGGTCAACATTTACTTGACATTTTGTCAAAATGATGTCAAATGTAGTCCGCTATGTTTGAGAATTTCACACCCCCTCCCATTGTAACGTATGCCATCCCCGTTTTTTTCCTTTTGATTGGCATTGAAGTGTACATCGGTTACCGCAGGAACAAAGACCTGTACCGGTTGAATGATTCGATTGCCGATTTGAGTACGGGAATCATCTCCCAAATTTGGGGCCTTTTCCAAAAAGGTGTGGGTTTATACGCCTATTTTTATATCTATGAACACTTTCGATTTTTTGAATTTGCCATGACAAACCCTTGGGCATGGGTGCTTTGTATCGTCGGCCAAGATTTCTGCTATTATTGGTCACACCGTTTAGCACATGAAGTGAATTTCCTTTGGGCAGGGCATGTCATCCACCACCACAGTGAAGAATACAACCTTGTGGTCGCCCTTAGACAAACCGGTCTTGGTGGCCTTGTGACTTGGGTCTTTTATGTACCACTTGCTCTCATTGGTTTTCATCCATGGATGTACCTTGCGAGTGGACAAATCAATCTCATCTACCAATTTTGGGTGCACACAAAAGCAGTTGGAAAAATTGGAAAGGTTGGCGAATACATACTTTCGACACCTTCCCACCACCGAGTGCACCACGCAATTAACCCCATCTACATCGACAAAAACCATGGTGGGATTTTTATCCTCTTTGATCGTATGTTCGGGACTTTCCAAGAAGAAACAGAACCTTGTGTGTATGGAACTGTAAAACCACTTCGCAGTTTTAACCCTGTGTATGCAAACTTCCACTACTACTGGGAACTTCTGAAACAAGCGTTTGCTGCTGAATACTTTATGGATAAAATCCGCGTCTTTTTAAAACCACCAGGTTGGTACCCAAGACAAGGAAACCAACCGGCAGGATTTTTACCCATCCCAGAAGTAAGCCCAAATTCATTCCAAAAGTATGACCCAAAACCAGCTACGGAAGTGAAAACCTATACAACCACTTGGTTTGTTTTGGTTTTACTCCTCTCGTTTGCGTTTTTACTCTTTGTTCCCAAGTTCAGTTTTGTCTCTCAAGTCCTAGTGACCATTTGGGTGACACTTTCCCTCGTTTCCATCAATGCACTGATTGAAAACAAAACATGGGCGGGAGCTTTGGAGATCACAAGATTACTGTTTGGATTCTTAGTTTTAGGATACTTCGATGTCAATTGGGCTTATTATGCCATTGGTATTGTTTGTTTGGTGATTGCCGGGATTTATCTCTACCGCACAGGCCAACAGAAAACACAAGCCGCCTCTTAATCGGAAACAAAAAGGAAGGATCGAATCCCAATCGATCCTTTCTCTTCCCTTTTACCGCTTCCAAAGTAACGAACTCAATCTAATTAACGACGTTAATATTTAACTTCCCTCCGAGAAAAGGAAATGACAGAGAGAGGAACCACTTTCTTATGTCACATAAAAGCCATGATTGACGCATGTTCCCGACCTCTTCGCCTTGACCGGGTGGCGGGCCGTGAGAATTTGGCATTGCACCATAGTTTTTGAGGCGAAATGAGATGAAGCGAAACCGCAGTTACTACATCATACTGGTCCTAATCCTCTTTGTCGTGACCTACTCGGCCTATGCGGCATACCAAAAACAAAAAAACGGTCCTGTTTTTTTGGACAATCATGTGTTCCAACGGTATAACGACCAATGGGGTCTTTGGGTGGATCTGAATGCAGAGAAAAAATCCCTATTGGAAAAGGCATCCGAATTTGGTGTGCTCGCCCAAGAGGTAATGGAAATCAACCACTTGACGGAAACCGAACTCAAACGTTTGAAACGCTCTTTATTTTTCCCTTACTCCGCTGAATATATGAGGAACCTCCAAGAAAAAGAACTCTTTCGTGAAACTATTGATTCTCCGATTGACCAATTCATTTGGCCAGTGTTACCCAATAACAAATCTCGAATTTCATCTCGCATTGGAAGGCGTTGGAACACTTGGCATACAGGCCTTGACATCGCCATTCCGAAAAACTCGATCGTACTTGCGGCAGCCGATGGAGTGGTAGAAGAAGCTGGGAGAGGTGGTGACTACGGTCTTGCTGTTAAAATTTACCACCATGACATGAACCATTTCCATACTGTGTATGGGCATAACCAAGAGTTACTCGTAAAACCTGGTGACATCGTCAAAAAAGGGCAAATCATCGCTTTTTCAGGAAACACAGGAAAGTCAACAGGACCTCATGTCCATTTCGAAGTTCGATTTCATAATGTGTATTTGAATCCTGAAAACTTTCTCACTCCTTTTGAAGAAGGTGTTGCCACAAACCTTGTCGGATTTGCAGACTAAGTATTTGTGACAAACCTTACAAAGCATAGTTGGACAGATGAAATTTATGACCGTCTGACAACACTGATCCCTAAAAAAACAGGCATTGTCTGTTTTGATTTTGATAATACTCTCATCCGTAATGATTTTGGCGAAAAAATCATGGACCAAATCATCAGGGAAAATCTTACATTTTTACCAACTGACCTCTCCCCATTTTTTCGTGATAAAAAACTTTGGAAAGACCACACCAAACTGAGTTTAGCTGAAAAAGAACATTTGATATGGGAAGAATATTCTTTCCAATTAAAAGAATTTGGAATTGAAAGAGGATACCGTTGGACTTGTTTTTTATTCCAAGGTCTATCAAAAGAAGATTACTACGAAATCTCAAGACGTGCTTGGAAACGAGTGAACTTACCCGAAGATGAGTCTGGAGTTTTTCCTCAAGTGGAAATGAAGGATTTAATCCAGTATTTACACCACTTCAATTGGCAAGTGTTCATTGTAACCGCTTCTCCTGAACCTGGCATTGCTGCCATCGCCCACCACTTTCCCGTGTTAGAAAGTAATGTGATTGGTATGAGACAAACCTTAGACGGAAATGGAAGGTATACTCACGAACTCATTGAACCATATACTTATGGTGAAGGGAAAGTCAAAGCAATCGAAGAAAGGATCGGTCAGTATCCTGATTTGGTATTTGGTGATTCATTTAATGACTATCCCATGTTAACCAAAGCCAAAGAATTCGGAGTGGCAATCGATAAAGGTGACCCTGAATTTGTTAAGGCCTGCAGTGCAAAAGGAATTCTCATCCAACCATTTTTTACCTACCAATCTTTAATCAAATGAATCGATTGTATTTAGTATCCAATTCCATTGGAAACGACTTAGACCTTCCACCTCGCACCAAACAATTGCTAGAAGATGCAGATTGGATCTTAGGGGAAGAACAAAGGACTACGTCTACCCTACTGAAAAAATTAGGGATCTCTAAACCATTTGACCTCCTCAATGAACATACTTCCAGAAGTGAGATGGATGAGATAGGAATGAAACTTGCCATGACAAAACGCACTTGTCTCATTTCCGATTCTGGAAGTCCAGGCCTCGAAGACCCAGGTAAGTGGCTTGTCCCACTCGCTTGGGAGATGGGAGTGGAAGTGAGGTCTGCTCCTGGCCCCACGGCTCTTGTATCAGCTCTCACCAGTTCTGGTTTTGCAACTTCGCCTTTTTTATTCCTTGGATTTTTACCGAGAGAGGAAAAGGAAAGGGAAAAAACCTTAAAACAATACTTAGGACTTGGGATCACAATCGCCTTTTACGAAACCCCTTACCGTGCCAAACATTGCCTGGAAACTCTCGCCAAAATCCTTCCGAATGATCGTATGATCTTTTTGGCTCTGGGAATTTCGTTCGCACATGAAACCTCCTTCCGCGGGACAGCCAAGGAAGTCCAAAAAAAATTCCCACAAGGGATGAAACTCCCACCTGTGTTTGTCATCGAAGAGAAAAAAGAAAGGCACAAACGATAGTTTCTTGACAGTACCTCTGTTATATTGGACGCTTGGACAATGGTCAGTAAAGTAGAACAAACAAGTGACGGATTAGATCCTTTAATTTCAGAATCGGGCGACTATATAACAGACGTTGTCAAAGAAAACCTGAAACTCATCCGCCATACCAAAGGATTTTCTTTGGACAAACTCGCCAACCGATGTGGTGTGAGCCGTGCGATGTTGTCTCAAATTGAACAAGGGAAATCTGTGCCGACCATATCCGTTTTATGGAAAATTGCAAACGGGCTCAATGTTCCTTTTTCCGAACTCTTGAAAGAAAAAAACCAAGATGGAATCCATATCTTAAAAGCTGAAAACTCCAAGGTTTTGTATTCTAACTCGAAAGTATTCGCAAGCCGTGCACTGTTTCCATTCCTTGGAAACCGCAAAACGGAATTTTATGAACTTATTTTAAAACCTGGTGGCCATGAAGTTGCTGAACCGCACAAAACAGGGACCACAGAAAACCTCGTTGTCGTATCTGGGAAACTTCGATTGCGTGTAGGAGAAAAGGTAGTGGAACTGGAACCAAAAGACTCTGTGTTTTTTAAGGCCGATGTTTCGCATGAATATTCCAATCCTACAGACCAAGAAACTCTTATGTACTTGGTGATGGATTACACGGATGAGATAGGTTAAATTTGGAATACCGAGAATTAAAAGTTAATTTACCAAAAGAATTATCAGATCCATTTTATGAACTTCTAGATTCTTTACAATGTGCCGGGTATTATGAAATTCTATTTGACGGTGAAGCACCAAAAGAAAAAGACCAAGGCCTCATCCGAGACAATACAAATATTCGTATTTATTTACAAACTGATGAAGTGGAAAAAGAATTAAAAATTCTAATCTTTCTAAAACTTCACGCACCTAACAATTCTAATTCGGAATCACGTATCATTGAGACTAGGGATTACGAAGAAGCATACAAAGAATATTACAAACCCTTCCCTATTGGAAATAAACTTTGGGTGATTCCTACTTGGGAAAAAAATGAACCGAATACAATCGCATTATGGAAACCTACGGGAGGCATTCCTCTTTTTATTAACCCAGGTGTGGCATTTGGAACAGGTCACCATGAAACGACTAAACTCATTTTAGAACATTTGGATTCATTGTATGCAGATGGTAAGTTTTTATTCCAATCAGCTTGTGATGTGGGAACAGGTTCTGGAATTTTATCCATAGGTCTTGCAAAGTTTGGGGTTTCTAAAATTTTTGCTTTAGACATAGATCCAAATGCTGTCAAAGCAGCATGGTCTAACTGGACTGAAAACGAATATCCAAAAGGATTTCAGTTTAGTGTAGAAGAATCGGGAATCGACAATCCAAAACTTTCCAAAGAAAAATATGATTTGGCAATTGCCAATATAACGTTTGCAGTTCTCTCACAAAACATCCGTCACTTGGCAAAAATCAATGCACCTAGAATCATTTTTTCAGGAATCATCACCGAGAAAAAAGATGAGTTTTTAAGTTTATTACAAAGTCATTTGCCAGGAAAACTCCTTTATTCCAAAGAATGGAATGAATGGTGGGTTCTCGACTGGCAAAAAAATTAATCACGATTGAGAAATTTGATCAGACTGACCTGATTCCCTTTCTCGTTGTATTCAATTCGGTCAAAAACAGATTTTGTCATCAGAATCCCTCTACCATGTTGGACATGTGCCTCGTTCATTGCATCTAACGATTTTTCCATATGTTTTTTATGATCAAATCCTCTACCTTCATCGGTGATTCGATAGGCAACATATTCACTGCTAAAAGAATATTCTATTTTTACTTTTTTGTGACGATACCGTGGGTCCTCTTGTCGTTTTTGTAAAAACTCTAAATAGTTCCCTTCCATCAGTGCTTTTGATTTTTCATCAAAACTAATATTCAAATTCCCATGTTCTACTGCATTGATGATAATCTCTCGCACAGAAGACCGAACTTCCGTTTGTTCAATGTTCGTTAAGTACTTTGCTAATTGGGAAGTTATCTTTTGAGAAACAAGTTCTGCATTTCGCAGATAATTATTCATCGAAAGTTCAATTTTTTCCGAATCAATGAGTTGGATAATGGTATCTTCATATTCGGGAGATAAAGTCATTAACACTTCCCTTGTTTCTTCAAAATCAATGTATTGGATACGACATACCATTTCCTTTGGTTCTTTTACATACTTTTGTGACAACTCTGTTCTAAAATTAATGGCGGATCCGGTCATCTTTAAGTCTGTGAGTTTATCATTCACATACATCACGTTATAATCTGATTTTTGGTCTCTTCCTGTATAGAGGATCTCTGTTATTTTTTTGTTTCTCAAGTCATCCAGTCGATAACCTAGGTGTTTTGATAACGAACGATTCGCATTGATGATTTCGAAATCTTCGTTCATCATCAAAATCACTTCATCGGAACCTTGGAAAATTTCTCTAAAACGTTTTTCAGACTCTTCAATTTTTATCTTAGCATGAGATAAATCTCTTAGATTTTCTCTCAGACTTTTAGTTAAAAAATTGATTCTGTCTGCTAAACCTAATGATAATAAAATTGTTTGTAACGCTGTTCCAATTTGAATGGTCCATCTTGTAATATGATTGTCAGATAAAAATCCTAAACTTTTCAAAGAATATAACAAAACACCTAACAAAAAGAACAACCAAGAGATTAAATAATACCTCGCAGTTCGAACGTTGCCCAAAAATGTATATGTTCCACTATACACCAGTAAAAGTGCAGTGGGAACTGTTAACAATATAGAGGTGACCATCGCAACTCGGTAGTTTAAAAAAAATGTAACTAAGGAAAATATAACAAGGATTCCTACCCAAACCCACATCAATTTGGAAACTTTGGAAAGGTGTTTTTTCAAATTTAAATAATTATGAGTGAAGATGATTCCCGTGATGCAGGACAAACAAATAAAAAATGGCAAAGAGTAATTGGCCCAAAACACCCAATTGGGCCAAATGTATTGAAAAGCAAACCCATTGTTCACTAGGTGAAAGAAAAATATAGAGCTAATAAAAAAGAGATACAATAGATAACTTTTTTCATAAGTAAAAATATAAATGAAAAAATTGTAAGCAATCATCACAAACAAAATTCCATAAAAAATTCCAAAGATCATTTGCTCCTTGTTTATCTTTTCATTAAATTCTCGTTCCGTCCAAAGTTCCAATGCCAATGGAATGGTTGATTCGGATTTGATTTTGAGATAATAGACAGCCCTTGCATTAGGAAGTGTTTCGAAGGGAAAAACTGGATTTCGGTATTCCACATTTCGTTCGGAAAAAGGAGAAGAGTCACCAAGTTTTCGTAACAAAGTTTTGGGAACTGGGTCACCTAATATTTGGATTTCATCTATCAGTGGAAAATCAAATAACAAATTCCATCGCACCATTTGAGAATTTGGATTGGTAACATCCAATTTTACCCAAAACACCGACTGAGAAAAACCTAAATTAGGCGAAGTGAGTTGTTTGAATTCTCCGTCTTTTTCACCAGATACAATTGTCGCCTCTGAAATGGATTGGGTAGGATCTTCCAAAACCAAAACTTGGTTCCAAATTGCCATTCCACTCATTTCGGTAGCCAAATCAATTTTAGGTGCCGCACTTAAGAAATTGGCAGGATGGAATAAAAGGAGTGCAGATAGGAAGGACAGGATTGGAATATTAGAAATTGTCTTTGTATTTCGCATAAAAAAGCCAAGGCCAATAGAATCTATTTTTGTAATTTTTCTAGCCTTTTTTGTTTTGAGTGGTAAAATAGGGGAAAGTTCTATGAATCGAAAAACATTCCTCAAAAATTTGACTGCCACAGCAGCGGGCATAAGCCTACTCTCCCCTAAAAAATTCTACGGACAATCCACAGGTGTGGTAAGCGCAGAAACTAAAACACGAAACTCAGGTGCAAAAAAAGCCATCGTACTAGGTGGGGGTTTGTCGGGACTTTATTCTGCCTATTTACTGAAACAAACGGGATATGATGTGACAGTCATCGAAAGAGGAGACCAATTTGGAGGAAGAATTGCCACTTATTCCAACCCCAGTATGGGAATTGTACAAGACTTAGGTGGTGAATGGATTAGCGAAAACCAAACAGATATTAAGAGCCTTGTCAAACAATTAGGCCTTGAATTAGTGAATGCCAATGTCACAGAAAGATATTCACTCTCTAAAAACAATTCCGACCAACATAAAATTTCCAGTTCATCCATCGATACACTAGATAAGGTCATTGACTTACACAAATCCTTGGGAACAGGCCAAAAACAAGGATTGGATAAAATTAATTTTTCATCCTATGCAAGGTACCAAGGATTGTCGGAAGAAGAAATAAGATCCATGAATGATCTTTATCGTACCATTTTAGGTGCTGACTTAAACCAAATCTCTAGTGAATCAGTATTAGATGATCTCTCAGCTCTCCAATCTGCACTCAAACCAAAGTATTTGGTAAGTGGTGGAGCAGAACAAATCATCCAAGCGCTTGTAACTCAATTAAAAGGACAAGAACTATTACTTGGGGAATCAGCAACAAAAGTTTCCCAACAAAAAAACCAAGTATCTGTCGAGTTATCCTCAGGACGTGTCATCAAAGGAAATTTGATAGTATGTACATTGCCTTCTGCAGCAGTATTAGACATCAAATGGACACCAACTTTACCAAAGGACCTAATTTATTCTGCACTCCGCATGCAAACTGGTAAAATTTCAAAGAACATTTGTTTTGTGAAAAGCAACAGTAGTTATTCTAATTTTTTCCAATCCACGAATACGGCCGCTGAAACCTTATATGTTTCTGACCAAGCCATTGGCCAAAATATAACGGCACTAACTTCAATTTCAACAGGAGATAAGGCTTCCCTATTTGAAAAAGGGAGTGATCGTCAGAAAAAAAATCTGATGTTGTCTGCTCTGGAAGAATTAGGTAATTTCGAATTAGTACAAGAAAACCCTTTCCATTTTCATAGTTTTCAAAAAACTACCGGCAGGTCTGGGTTTGTCTCCCTATTTCCACCCGGCAGTTACGGAATCAAAGATGTTTGGAACGAACCTTTTGAAAGAGTATTTTTTGCAGGAGAACATCTTGCATTACACACCGGGAGTATGGATAGTGCCGTTGCCTCTGCCATCCAAGCCATTAGTAAAACTTAATTTACTTTTAATCCAAAGATAAAACGTAACGATCGCGTTCTTTTGATTAAAATTTCATACAGTAAAAAACTAAGTGCCAAAACAAAAAGATTATGAAAGAGAAACTTACCCCAGATCGGGTAAGGACTATCTTTCATAATGTAGGCATAAATCAATGAAATAGGATGGTGTAATAAATAAATTGGCAAACTTGCTTCTATGATATAAGTTCCCATTTTACCTTCTTCATTTCCGAATTGAACAAAGGCAAATACAAAGAATACAGTCCATAAAAATGGCGATAGAACCCATAGAAAAATATGGAAAATTCGAAACATTGGATTTGCATATGAAAAATAAATCCATAGAGGATCAGAGATTTCTAACTCCATGAGTAACAAAGAAACTAAAATCGCCCAAACCAAAATCGCATACGGTTTTAATTTTGGCACATAAATTACAAAAAGTATTTCCTTCCAAAAAAAACAAAACACACCCACAATAAAAAATACAAACTGGTAAACAAAAGTTAATTTAAAAATACCATAAACAGATTCCCCTTTTCCAAATTGTGTATGTGCTAAAAGAACGAGAAAAAAAGAAATACCAATTAGATAAAACAGCTTTCCATGTAATGCATTAAAAGGTTTCCAATTTGCAAAACGATTCAAAGGTTTTTGTATCAGAACATATATCATGCTAAACAAAAACAAATCGACCAAAAACCAAATATGAGAATGTTGAAACTTATCTTTTGTAAAAAACAAAGTCAAAAACTCCAATAAACTTAAATTAGGTGAATTTAATTTTTCCATCAAAAAGTATTGTATTGGAGCAAGAAATACCAAACCAAAAATGGTAGGGATGAACACTCTCCTCAGCCTTCCATCTAGATAAAATGATGTTCCTTTTTTTTCAATGACCATTGCCGAAAAAAAACCAGAAATCATATAAAACATTGGCATTCGAAAACTATGGATCCAATAACAAAAGTAGGATAAAATCTCACTTCGTTCTTCTGTTTGGATGGCATATTTGATATCAGATGCGTAAACAATCGCAGAATGAAAAACAATCCCAAGTAATAAGGCAAAAGAACGTAAATTATCTAGGTATATGAGTCGTCCCATTCCTCCATCTTTTTCTTGACGAAGGGAAAATAACAGATTTTTTTAAAGAATGACCGATCCACCGCTAGAACCGTTTTTCTCTGATACCAGCGATGAAGAAATCCGTCGAGAAAGGAAAAAAGCCAAAGACTTAAAAAATACAGCTTGGTGGAAAAACAAACGTGCCTCTGGAATTTGCCATTATTGTGGGAAAAAATTCAAAGTAGAAGACTTAACAATGGACCATCTAATTCCACTTATACGAGGTGGAAAGTCAGTCAAAGCAAATTTAGTTCCTGCTTGCAAAGAATGTAATTTCAAAAAAAAACATAGCCTACCATTTGAGAAGGAATTCTTTAGCTAATGGAAAATAAGGAATTTGGATTCCAAGCAGATGATTTTTTACCCAACCGAACATCGGAAGAAATCGATTTGGTGGATGAAAAAGGAAATAGTTACCAGTGGGAAGTTTTTTATTCTTTTTCCTTAATGGGAAATGATTATCTTGTTTTTATACCGACAACAGAGCAAGAATACCAATTTGTAAATGTAGAAATGGATGATCCAGATTCGGAAGTGCCTGGTTACATTGTGATGCGACTTGGGCAAGACGAAGCAGGAGAAGAAATCTTAGAAGAAATTTTAGACGAAGATGAACTGGAAGAAGTCCGTGAATTCGTAGAAGATGAAATTGGTTTAGTTGGCCAATTCCTCAACCAGGAGGAATGACCAAAGTTTCACCTTTACTCACCACTTCTCCTTTCTGATTAGACCACACAATTTTCATCTTAACTGCTTTTATCCTTTCGACTTTTTCAACAACTTCCACCAAACAGGTGATTGTATCTCCAAAATATACTGGTTTTCGAAACTTGGTTGTTGTTTCTAAGGCAACTGTTCCAAGACCAGGCAACTTCATTCCCAATACAGGAGCAAGTAAGGAAGCAGCAAGTCCTCCATGTGCGATTCTTGTTCCAAAACTAGTTGTTTTAGCATATTCCTCATCCACATGTAAGGGATTAAAATCTCCACTAATCCCAGCAAAAAGATAAACATCTGTTTCTGAAATTGTTTTTGTAAAAGATGCTTTTTCTCCAATTTGGATTTCTGAAAAACGTTTTCCTTGATTGTACATAAAACCTACAACTATGAATATTATTTTAAATTTGTTCTTTTAGGAGAAAATGAAAAATGATAAAAGACACCTTGGCCAGGACTTGAGGAACATTCAATTTCTCGGCCATTCAATTGGCTACTCAATGAAAAGATGACGGACAATCCAATTGTTTCTGCTTTTCGATAATCAAAACCTATGGGAAAACCACTTCCATTATCACGGTATTTTAATTCAAACTGTCCATTCTCTTTTACAATAAATTCAATTTTGATTTGTGCATCTTCTTTTGGAATTTTAAATGCGTGTCTAAAACTATTGGTTAACATCTCTGTTATCATAAGTCCCATTGGAATTGCATCGATGAGATTAAACTCCATTTTTTGAATATCTAGTTCGATGAAAATATCTGTACGCATATACATGAGTTTTATATTTTCAACAAGACTTGTGATATAATCGACGGAACTTAAACCTGATAAGTTTTTACCGCTATATAATTTTTCATGAACAAGTGCTATAGCTTTGATTCTAACAATACTTTGTTCTAAAATATCTGCAGTTTCTGGGGGAGAAGAATATACTTGTAATTGTAAAAAGGAAATGATAACAGCTAGATTATTTTTAACACGATGGTGGACTTCTGTTAGTAAAGTTTCATTTTCTTTTAAAGATTGTTCCAGTTTGGTCTGATTCTCCATATAACTGGTCATATCAGAAATAACTGCTACAGCTTTGTTGGGACTTCCATCGATTGATGGGATGAACAATCGGTGTTCCAATGCCCATTTGATTTTTCCATCCTTCATTTGAATCCGATACAATAAACCTGTATGATTTTCTCTTAATTGGTTCATCCATATTTGAGTCATACGTGCACGGTCAGCCTCATAAACACGATCAATCAAAACTTGTGGATTTGTTAAAATGTCTCCAGTTTTTGCATCAAATAACCTACAAACTTGTTCACTCAAAAAATCAATTTTCCAGGTATCTATATTAAATACGATCACTGCATCTTCAATTCGTTCCAAGATAACTTGGAATAATTGATCCGATTCAAACTTCTCTGACAAAACTTTTTTTTGGTATTTTAACTCGCGAACTAACAGAAAATAGATGATGAAGGCGGAGATTGTGACAAATCCCCATCCTTTTAAACTTTGAATTTCTCTAATATCTTCTGCTGAAAGAGAAAATAAGGAAATTGCATAATCAGAGTAATAAATCCACAGATACCCGAAGAACAAATAAAAAATTGCAATTCGGGCAGCTGCTTTCACAATTTAGGCTAACTCCTGGAGAGAAGAAAACCTAGTATGAACCGTTTCCTCAATTGAATTTGCTAACTCTCGATAGAAATTCCAAATTTCATTCAGTTCTTTTGGTACGAATTGATTGAGTCGGCTCATGGACATTAAATACTTACCCACAAGATAATACGAAAGTAACTTCCGATCTATCATTTTTTCTTCTTTTGGATAAGAATCTATCGTTTTATGAGTGTCAATTTCTGATAAACATAGGATCACAAAAACTGATAATACATCCGCAAATGCAAATTCTATGGATTGTTGTTTTTTACGGTTTGGTTCCCCATCCATTATTAGAATGATATCAAAAAGTAAATTTTGAATCGAATCCGTAACACTCTGTGGATTTCCAATGGCACTAAATTCTTTTTGGAATTTTTCCTTACCTGGGTATAAGGAAGAAATGATCGATCTTTGGATCTCACTTGTTCCACCACCAATCGTACCCAATTTAACATCACGGTAAAACCTTTCAACAGCATACTCTTTCATATAACCATATCCACCAAACAGCTGTACAGTGTCTTTTGCTACGTCTTCTGCGAGTTCTGATGAAATTAATTTACCTAAACTACTTTCAAGAGGAGAAGGGATTCCCCTATCTTTTCTCTCTGCCACCCAATAAATCAATCTTCTTGCTGCTTGGATATAAACCCAGTTTCTTACTAGTATATCTCGCATTCCATAAAAGCTGGATATTGATTTTCCAAATTGGATTCTTTCATTGGCATATCGCATTCCTTTACGGAAACAGAACTCCATTGCTCCGGATAATCCAGCAACAAAAACAGTCCTCTCCCATTCCAAGGTTTCTTTTCCAATCCTCATAAAACCAGTGTTTAATGGTCCAAGAAGGTTTTCTTTTGGAATGATCATATCTTCGAAAACCAATTCAGCAGTCATCGAAGTATGATGGCCTAATTTTTTTAAAACCTTACTTACCTTAAAACCTGGTGTGTTACTTTCTACGATAAAGGCAGAGATTCCCATGGGCCCTCTTCCTTTTTCGGAAGTTCTCGCCATGACGATAAACACCTGACCGACAGGACCATTTGTGATAAATGTTTTTGATCCATTTAACTTCCATCCACCTTCCACTTCTTCTGCTTTTGTTAAAAGAGAAGCTGCATCCGAACCTGAAGCAGGTTCTGTGAGCGCAAATCCTGCCATCCATTCACCAGTTGCTAATTTAGTGAGGTATTTGGCTTTTTGGGCTTCAGTTCCTTGGAATACAATTGGCATCGTACCGATGACTAAATGGGCAACCCAAGATAATCCGATTCCTCCATCGAGTGAACCAGAAGCAAATGCATCAGTTGCAATCGAACAGAGTAAACAACTTGCACCTTCACCACCATATTCAGCTGGTATCGTAAGACCAGTTAAACCTGCTTTCGAAAACTCTTTCCAGAGATCGTCAGACCAAATTTCTTTTTCGTCCCTTTCTTCAGAAGATGGGTATACCTTGTCTTCTGAAAATTGAAAGACTGTGTTGTAAAAACTTCTTTCCTCATCGCCAAGATAAGGATTTAGTTTGGGATTAATCATTGGTAAATTCCTTCGATTTGTTTTGTAAATACTTCCGAAATTATATTTCGCTTCATTTTTAGAGTTCTTGTCATTTCCACATCTGGATCAAATGGTCTTGGTACCACATAGAAATTGTTAGCTGGAATCATTTCAAAAGACTTAAATCCATTTTCCTTAGAGATAATTTTGGAAATCTCAGATCGAAATAGTTCGCGAACCTTTGGATTCGAGTTCCATTCAATAGCTTTGTCTTTTGATAAACTCGGAATTTTTGTCTCAACTGCCTCAAAATTTGGAACAATCAGAGCAGCCAATGTTTTTTTATCATGGCCAACAACCATCACCTGATCAATATAAGACGATGTTAAAAGTTTGTCTTCGATTGGGATTGGTTCAACGTTTTCACCACCAATGAGAGCAATGGTATCTTTTGATCTACCAGCAAACACAAGTTCATTTCGATGTGAAATCATCATCAAATCACCAGTGTCAAAAAATCCATCTGAATCAAATACAACCTGATTGAGTTCTGGTCTCTTATAATAACCCTTTAATATTTGTTTGGATTTAATCCAAAGGGTTCCTTTATCTCCTGTTTTTGTTAGGATTTTCCCTGTTTCATCTTTTAAACGAATGGAATATCCATCAATTGGTATTCCAACAGTTCCTTTGGTTGGTTTTGTATTGGATCGAATGGAAACAACGGCAGAAGTTTCTGTCATTCCGTATCCTTCTAAAACTTTTAATCCAATGGCTGATAAAAACCCATCCACAACACTTGGTAAAGCAGATCCTGCAGAAATACAAATTCGTATCCTTCCACCTAACGCTTTGTGGATAGTCGAAAAAATTTTAATGCTGAGTAATTTTAATGGAGAGAGTAAAATTAAAATCAATAAGGCATAACTACGTTTGCAGAACGAAACGATTATGTTTGGTTTTTTGATTTCAAACTCAAATCCCATAAACATTGCATAATAACGTGCCCATGTAGCACCTACGCTTAAAAAGAAATGGAATAACTTTTCTTTAAAACCACCCTCTTTGGCAACTTTCGCCATAATCCCATTATAAACAGATTCCCAAATCCTTGGAACGGACGGAAAAATCGTAGGACGAAAATCACGAAGGTCATCCTTTAAGCTAGTCATATTGGAAACTAAAAAATCTAAACCAAGGAATATACCTGCATATTCAATGGCTCGTTCAAATGCATGCCAAGGTGGCAATAAACTAACAGCATTGTCATTTGAATTCATATCCAAACGTGCAATCGTATTTTGAATGGCAGTAATCCATCCTTTTTGAGACAACATCACACCTTTAGGATTTCCTGTGGTCCCTGAAGTATAAATTAATGTGGCCAAAGCATCAGGATCAATTTGTTTGATTCGGTTCTCTAAGTTTTGTTTTCCATTTGTTTTCCAAATTTCTTTCCCCTTTTCAGCTAATGATAGAATTGAATTAGGTCCAGAAATGAGTTCACCTTGTTCATTTTCTAAAACAAAGATTTGTTTCAAATGTGGGAGTTCACCTAACAGGTCATCTATGCGTTTTTTGTCTTTTGGTTTTTGAACCACCAAAAATTTTGCTTCCGAATGGTTTAAGATGTATAAAATTTCTTCACGGACAATATCTGTTCCTCTTGGGACAACAACCGCTCCTGCAGTTAAAATCGAAAGATCGGTCCGAAGCCAATTAACAGACGCATCACAAAAAAATCCAATTCGGTCTCCCACCTCAACACCAAGATCGATGAATCCCGAAGTCAAGTGGTCGACAAACTCTTTCAATTCTCCAAAACTGATCCCAGGAAACTCAGTGGTCGACTTCCGTTTCCGGAACGAAATTTTCGTTGGGAAGGTATTTGCGACGGATTCCAATGCTTGGTACAGGATTTGGTAGTTTTGGTTCATAGGTTTTGCCTTTTTCAGTTCGTTCTTTTTACAGGAAATGTAGGATGGATAAAAAACCACTGTTCGTTTTTTGCAAGTTTTTTCTTATTTTTGACAAACTTTTCAGAAAGGTAGGGCATAACTATGTTCTTTTGGATCCATGACGGCCGAATTTCCCCCAATCCCCCGCAAATCCAACCCAATCTTGTCCCTATGGTCCACCCTTCCGGCAAATCTTCCGCACCAGCCATAGGGGAAGGAGAACCAGGGACAACTCCCACTGGCTCTTTTCTCCACCGAACTCCAGGGGATGTTTACAAAGAATCCTCCCTTCCGACAGAAAAACCTGTCTTTTTCCTTCACGAGATCATGACAACTCCCGTTTGGACAAAAACCCAAGACGAATCCATCGAAACTTGCCTCGACTTTATGATGGAAAAAGGAATCCGACACCTTCCTGTTACCAACGAGTCGGGAAAATTAGTAGGATTTGTCTCTGACCGAGATTTGTTAGATAAAATGAAATCCTATGAAAAAGAAATGCCAGTATCAGATGTCATGATCAAACGCGTATTAGTTGGAACTGCAGGCGCAGAAATCAGGCAGGTAACGAAGGTATTACTTGAAGAAAGAATTGGTTGTTTGCCGATCGTAAATGACGATAATTTACCTATTGGTATCATCACAAGATCAGATTTACTTCGACTTCTTTTGAAATATCCCAATTTGAGTTTAACGATTTAGTGATTGTAAAAGGGAAATTATGATTTGGGACATTTTTGTCATATTGATTTATTTTATTATCGTGTTCTATTTTGGTTTTCACTTTGCCAAGAACACTCAAAAAGAAGATGACTTTTATTTAGCGAAAAAAGAAATCCATTGGGTGTTTCTGATGTTATCTCTAGTGGCAACTGAAACTTCTAGTTTAACATTTTTAAGTATTCCATCCTTATCATACAAAACAGATTTTCGTTTTTTAGAAATTGCAATTGGTTATATTTTCGGAAGAACCATTGTCGCTTTGTATCTTTTGCCCTCTTATTTTTCGGGGAATACAATTTCAGTATATGAATATGTAGGAAATCGATTCGGAAAATCCCCTCAAAGAACAATTTCTTTAGTTTTTACAGTTTCACGATTACTCGGCGATGGAATCCGTTTGTATGTAAGTTCCTTACCGATTGCCTTTCTCATGGAGCGAATGGGATTTTCTGTATCACCTGAGATACTTGGAATTTTAGCATTAACAATCCTGAGTATTGTTACTATAATTTATTCTGTGTTTGGTGGTTTTAGAGCAATTGTTTTTACAGATGTCTTACAATGGATCATATATATTTTCGGTGGGATATTTGCACTTGTATTGATTTTCTCGCAGTTTGGTAATACAGAATTTTCAAATGCAATAGAACATTTACAATCGTTGGGTAAATGGAAGGTGTTTGTTTTCGACTATAACCAAACAGGTGATAATAGTTATTTCATTCTGTTTGCCATCATCGGAGGATCTTTTATCTCGATTGGTTCTCATGGAACTGATTTGATGTTAGTCCAAAGAGTGATTGCGACAAAAAATTTACACTCGGGTCAAAAGATTTTGATCGGAAGTGGGATCGTTGTTTTCTTTCAATTCTTACTCTTTTTGTGTATAGGATCTCTTTTGTTTGTTTTTTATGATGGGAAATCCATTCCGCCAGATAAAGTGTTTAGTCATTTTATCATTACGGAAGTGCCATCTCCCTTCCTTGGTATCCTTGTTGCTGCTATCCTTGCCAGTGCGATGTCTACTCTCAGTTCCACTATCAATTCCTTATCACTCACTTGGGCTCGGGACTGGGAAATGGACAAGTGGTTTAGTCCGAGAATTTTGTCTTTGTTCTTTGGAGTTCTTCTCTTTTTAGCAAGCCTCATCCCATATACACTCGTCGACACATGGGAAAAAGGAATTTTGGAAATGGGACTCACCATCTTCTCTTATACACTTGGCCCATCCATCGCCGTTTTCTTTTTAGCCAAAGGGAAAAAGGACCTTCCCATCACTGGTTCTCTATTTTCTCTATTGTTTCTGTTCAGTATCCTTACTACGGTGGGTGTGGGTTTGGTTTGGAAACTTTCCTTTACCCTTCTTGTCCCCATCGGTTTTGGCTGTTTACTTGGTTTTGTTTCGATTGGAAAAATGCTAAAAAAAGTTGACAGATAATGCGAGATCAGTTCGTCTAAAATTTAACAATGAAATTTTTCGCACACATTCAGCTTCTCCTCCTCCTCGAAATCTTATAATTCGAGGGAGAGAGTGCTATGTGACAAAGCCCACTCCCAACCGGGAAGTGGGCTTTTTTATTTGTTCCCCCGGTCGGTAGTGAGATCGCGAAAGACGGAGGAACCATGAAACCAAAAACCATTCACATCCAAGACGTTACCTTACGGGACGGAAACCAAGCTTTAAAAAGACCGTGGACACTTAATGAAAAAATCGAAGTTTTCGACTTACTTGTAAGTTTAAACGTAGATGGTATTGAAGTGGGATTTCCTTCTTCAAATGAATCCGAATTTTTTACCTGCCAAGTGTTGTCCAAACGAGCACCAAAGGGCAAACCAATTGCTGCATTGTCGAGAGCCAATGAAAAAGAAATCTCTGTTACATGGGAAGCCATCCAACATGCAGACTCACCTCGTATGCATATTGTGTATCCTGTAAGTGATTTTTCCATTAAACATGTGTTAAAGATTTCCGAGAAAGAAGTCCTTCAAAAAATCAAATCTTCTGTTTCTTTTGCACGTTCGATAGTTGGATCCAACCACCAAATCCAATTTTCAGGTGAACATTTTGGAGACGCCATCCAAAACTTCGAATTCACAAAACTTGCATTTATGACTGCCATTGAAGCTGGTGCCAATATCATCAACTTGCCAAATACAGTGGAACGTTACCGCCCGATGATTTTTGTCAATATGGTAAAAGAAATTAGGGAATCAATTGGAGACAAAGCAATGATTTCCATTCATACACATAATGATTTGGGTATGGCAACAGCTACATCGGTAGAGTCTGTGTATGTTGGTGCGGAACAAATTGAAGTGGCTTTGAATGGACTTGGTGAAAGAGCAGGTAACACAAATTTGTATGAAACGGTGATTGCCTTACACCAAAATGGTGAATCTTTGAACATTCAATTTGATAGGATTTATCCAACTGCAAAACGAATTTCAGAATTAACGGGAATTCCAATTGGAGAAAAAACTCCTATCATCGGTGAAGATATATTTTCACATCGATCAGGCATCCATCAAGACGGAGTCACAAAAACTATGAACCAAACCAAAGGTGCTTATAGAACCTTTTCACCAGAATTTGTAGGTAGATTTGACAAAGAAACGATCTCGTTCACCAACCAATCTGGTCACAAAGCCATTGAATTTTTGTTACGCCAAAAAGGGATCGAAGTTTCAAAAGAAGAAATTCACCATTTGTTCTCAGTTGCAAAGTCAATTTCTTCCAAAGAGAACAATCGAGAAATCACCGAAACAGAGTTAGTGGAACTCAGCCGATCGATTCTCACCTATCAGTGAACAGTAAAGGGTTTTGTCCAGAGAAACTTGAGGCAATTCATCAGGAATCGTTGACAAATCTTTGTCAATCTGCCATAATTTCGAATGGTTTTTCTGGAGGTATCATGGCAGAAACTCTTATCAAACAAGCACGTATTTTTGATGGAAGCACAAACCCATCGTTTATTGGAGATGTGCGGATCAAAGACGGAATTGTGGAGACGATTTCTAAAACTGAATTGAGTGCAAAACCAGGAGAAACAGTCATTGATGCAAAAGGCCAATGGCTCACTCCAGGTTTTATCGATTTTCATACTCATTATGATGCTGAAATTGAAATGGCTCCGGATCTTTCTGAATCAGTAAGACATGGAATTACAACGATTTCTCTTGGAAGTTGTTCTTTGAGTTTGGCAGTTGGAGATCCAACAGACCTTGCTGATATGTTTAGCCGCGTAGAAGCAATCCCTAGAAAAAATGTATTATCGATATTGGAGAGTAAAAAAAATTGGAACTCTGCCATTGAATACAAAAAACATTTAAACGATCTTCCTTTAGGACCCAATGTAACTTCCTTTGCAGGTCACTCAGCGATCCGTGCTCACGTCATGGGATTAGAGAGATCTTTAACAAAAGGAGAAAAACCAACCAAACAAGAGTTAGAGAAAATGAACCAACACTTAGAGGAAGCACTGGATGCTGGTTTTATGGGTTTATCGATTAATACACTTGTTTGGGATAAAATGGATGGTTCTCGGTTTCGTTCAAGACCACTACCTTCAACCTTTGCCAACTGGAGTGAATACGAATTTTTAAACAAAACTCTGAGAAAACGCGGAAAAATTTTCCAAGGTGTTCCAAATGTTTCCACCAAAATCAATGTTTTAATGTTTTTAAAAGAAGCATTTGGTATTTTTAGAAAACCATTAAAAACAACCATCATCTCCCTAATGGATGTAAAATTTGATCCAGGTTTGTATAAATTATTAGGTGTGATTGGAAGGATTACAAATAAACTTTTCCGATCTGACTTTCGATTCCAAGCTTTACCTGAACCATTTGATCTGTATGCCGATGGGATGGATGTGGTTGTGTTTGAAGAGTTTGCAGCTGGTGCAAAAGCAAACCACATTGAAGATGAATTGGAAAGAAAAACATTAATGAAGGATCCAAATTATCGATCTTGGTTTAAAAGACAATGGACAAATTGGTTTTTACCTCGAGTGTTTCATAGAAACTTTCGAGAAACAAAAATTGTTGATGCACCAGACAAATCCCTTATTGGTAAATCAATCGATGATGTAGCGAAAGAAAGAGGTGTCCATTCTGTGACAGCATTTTTGGATTTAGTGGCTGAACATGGAAACAAAGTTAGGTGGTACACTGTCATGGCTAACCATAGAAAGGAACCACTCCAAAAAATAGTTTCCTATCCAGATATTCTCATCGGATTTTCAGATGCAGGTGCACACCTTCGCGGAATGGCACATTATAACTTCCCTTTACGTATGTTAAAACTAGTAAGAGATGCAGAATTGGAAAACAAACCATTTATGAGTATAGAAAGAGCAGTTCACAGACTTACGGGTGAAATTGGTGATTGGTTTGGAATTGATGCAGGTTATATCAAGGAAGGAAAACGTGCTGATTTAGTCCTGATTGATCCAAACAAATTGGACGACTCTTTGGCGAAAGACGTTGAAGCTCCGATGCCGTTTATGGAGGATTTTAAACGATGGGTTCGTCGTAACGATGAAACCATTAAAAAAGTTTTCATCAATGGGAAACTGGCAGTGGATGGGGGCAAACCTGTCTCTGGACTAGGAAAAGAACGAGGGTATGGTCGCTTTTTAGAATCACAAATCGGCGTTTAAAAAAGGTTTGAAGTTGGATACTGGTTCGATTAGATTCAGTATCCAACCAAACCATGAAACCAAACTCGATTTCACCTTTCACTTTTTCCTTCCTCCTCACCTTACTACTTTTACACATCCAATGTTCTAGTTCCAGTCGCAGCGAACGAGATTATGCCGCGCGGAGCACGGGAGATGAATACGAAGAATCCAAAGCTTCTCCTGGTGTTTCCTCATCTCCAAAATCTGATCTTAAACCACAAGAAAACAAATCCCAAAAAAGGATGATGATTTATACTGTTGTTGTGAATTTACAATCGAAAGAAATTGAACCAAAAGTATTAGAAATCATCAAATTGGCAGAATCGTTTGGAGGTTATGCACTCCAATACAGTTCCCAAGGAACCATACAATTAAAAATCCCACAGGAAAATCTAAAAAACTTTCTCAGCAGTTTAAAAAAGGAATCACATAATTATTCAGAAGATGTTTCTGCCAAAGATGTTACAGAAGATTATTTGGATACAGAGATACGATTAGAAAATGCTCAGAAAATGCGGACTAGGTTATTAGAAATTTTAAAGACTGCAAAAACTTTGGAAGAAACACTAAAAGTAGAAGCAGAACTGAATAAAGTCTCTGAATCCATAGAACGTTGGGAAGGAAAACTTAAATATCTATCCCAAGCAGTCCAACTCTCGACTGTGACAGTACATGTTCGACAAAAATGGGAACCAGTTGTTCAAAAAGAATACCAACCCGGACCAATTGGATATCCTTTCTATTGGTTATACCTGGGACTTGGCAAAGTAAAAGATGGATTCATCTGGTTATTCATCCAAGAAATTCCAAAAGATAAATAAGTTTTGATTGTATGAAAAAATTTATTTTCACTTTAACGTTAGTTAGTATTATTTCATGTAAAATGCCTTTTGGTTCTTATCCGGAACTCACGGGACCCGTGGTTGATCCAAGTGGATATTTGCCAATTGATACCAAATCAAAACTAGAAACCATTTTACTGGAAGAGGAAAAAATCACTTCCAATCAAGTTGTGATTTATATTACAGAAAGTTTAAAAGAAAGTACAATTGAAAAAGAAGCAGTTGCTGTTTTTGAACAATGGAAACTCGGGCAAAAAGACAAAGACAATGGAGTATTGTTGTTACTTGCTCCAAATGATAAGAAGGTAAGGATTGAAGTTGGTTATGGACTGGAATCAATCCTTACTGATTTAATTGCAAAACGTATCATCGATGAAATCATCGTTCCCAATATGAAAGCTGGAAATCCTTCTATGGCGATGATCTCAGGTGTCACTGCCATTTTAGAACAACTCCGGACTCAATCACCAAAATTAACAAATGAATCTTGCCCAAAACCATTTAGTGATACCAATTCAGAATTACACTCTGATACAATTCCATACCTCATAAAGGAAACAAAACAATTTCGATCAATTGATTTTAAATTTTGTGTACTTCCATTAGAATCCCAAGTTGCTTTAGAGGGAGCAGCCAATCACCTACTCTTACAAGGACAAAAATCTTCTCCCAATGTAAGTTCCGTGATTTTTGTCACTTCACCTAAAATTGAGTACAAAGGTACAATCGTGACAAGCCCAGATTTTTACTGGTCTCTTAGCCAAAACAAAATCAGGAGTATCTTCCATAATCGATACCATGAAAGTAGGACTGGGGATTTTACAAATTATACATACCGCGCATTTTTAGAACTGTTAGATCATATCCGTCATGATAAGAAAATCGAAATCGAAAAAGGCACTGGAATTTATGATCCCTACGATTCTTTAGAACGATTCTCTTTTGATCGAGCGGGCGAAACCATTCGAAAGTTAGAAACAGAATACAAGATTGGAATTCAAATTCTCTTTTTAGATACAAAAAGTGATTTAACGGAAGAAGGAAAAAAATACCACCAATTGGCATTTGGAAAGTCACCTGGGATCACCTTACTTTTTTCCTTAAATCATCAAAAATTCTTAGTTCATACAGATCAAAACTCGATGATAGAGTCAACAAATGGATCAAATCGTTTCCTCATTGATAATCCAAAATTAGAACAAACGATCACAAATGCGATCACATCAGACCTAAAAATTGCAGACATAGATTGGATCTGCATTCGAAGCGCAGAAGGAATTGACACTTACCTTAATTCACTTCGTTACCAAAAAGATTTTGATTATGAAAATTCAACTAACACAACAACATCAAATTCTAAAAACATCATGAAGGAACCACATTTTGTGTTTCAATTGTTCTTCATGTTGATGTTTTTTTTCCTATGGATTGGGTTGGTTTCGGGTGAGGGAATAATATTCTTTTATGGACTCTTTTATGTGATCGGAGTCATCATTCGAACGAAAATGTTTGTTTTACCTGATTCGCCTAACATTTATGCCATGGTTTCAATGTTGGTTTCAGCCATTTTTACATCTATCTTCATTTTTTTCTTTCGGAAACTCGGTTGGTCAAGCTCTGTCAGCTCCCATACACGGGACTTTTTTACCAGTTCCGGTTCTAGCTCAAGTTCGGGGTCAGGATCCAGTTACCGTTCCTCTAGTACCTCCTACTCTGGTGGAGGAGGAAGGTCAGGTGGTGGTGGTGCAAGTGGAAGTTGGTAATCAAACTTTAAACTTTGATCAACCTTTGTGCCGAATGGATCATTTGGGATTTCATCCTTTCAATGACCTTGCGATCTTTTGTGAGTGCATACAAACGTAATCCACCTAAATAACTCATATAAAGTTCATAACTCAGGGATTTTACAAGATCGGGGCGTAAAGTCGGTTCGAACTTTAGGATACAAATTTCAACAGTTTCTAACACATGTTGTATGGCACGATTTCGATACGAGTCAAATTGGTTAAGGTGGGAAATTTCACCTGAAAACAATGCAATAGGACAATCTTTTCTAGAGGTATTCCTCTGATTACGAACAATAAAATTTACCCATTTATCAATGAAGTCAGGAAGGTCATTTGCTTTCCCTAACACTTTTAACATTACAATCCTTTGTTGTTCGGACAAATAGTTTAGGTATTCAAAACCAATGTCATCCTTTGATCGAAAATGATCATATAGAGTTTTTTTATATGCGCCGGCCTTTTCTAAAATTTCTGCGATGCCTGTGGCCTGGAATCCTTTCTCTCGGAACAAAGCAAATGAACTTTCTAAAATTTTATCTTTGGGTTTCAAAATGATGACTCCATTCTCTATTTTTTTTCTAACTGGTTCGCTGGCAAATTAGAATGAACCTCTAAAACAGAATTTCCATTTAAGTCCTTGATGGATGTCGACCAATGTAACATTCCGTCTTTCAAAGAGATTTGAATGGTTCCATAGTTTTCATTTTTGTATGCACTCCCAATTTTCAATTCGGAATCATATTCCAAAGGTAAAAATGGAAGTGGCAAATTGAGTGAACTCGATGTGATTTCAATCAAAGACGATTTGTTTGGGATTTTAAATTCATGGATTTCAGCAATATGCCTATCTCCTGATACAAGTAACAATCCTTTGGTATTCGCATTTTGTAAGGCTAATAATAACCTGTTTCTTTCATGTGGGAAATTATTCCATTTTTCAAAAGGTTGTTCTGTTGGTAAAACTTGGATACTGGATACAAAAATGAGTAAGTCGGAAGGTTTTGATAGTTCTTTTGTAAGCCATTCCCACTGCTCTTTTCCCAAAATAGTTCGAGTTGTATCGGAAGAAGGACTGTATTGGCTTTTACCAGTCAAATAGGAATAAAAACTCTTTTCCAAAGGAGAACGAAAGTAACGTGTATCAGGAATGACGATATGGATTTTTTTTCCCTGAAATGGTATCCAATACGAATAAAAAATGCCTTCGTTATTGTCTGTGCCAAGAGAGATTTGTTTTGGCATCATTGGCAAAACGTATTTTAAAAATACATTTCTGGAATTGATTTTGTCACCATATTCTGCACCACTATCATTGATCCCATAATCATGGTCATCCCAAGTAAACAGTAGTTTGGTGTTTTTTTGAATAACCTTCCATTCTGGTCGATTGAATTGTTTTTCATACGCAGGAATTTTATCATTTGCAAACAATTGGTCTGCATAAATGTTATCACCTAACATTATAAAGTAGTTCAATTTTTCTGATAGGATGGTTTTTAAAATCGTGCTTTCTTTTTCTTGGTGCAAACAAGAACCAAATCCAATTGATAATGTTTTTGACTCTTTGGCAAGCAGAGGAAAGTTAAGTGCACTAACACAAAAAAGAATGAAGAAAAAATGTTTCATTAGAGAAATGATAGAACTGAGAGAGCCCTATCTCCTCATAGAAGTTTAGATGGATCATTGGATAACGTCAATCGTAAATCCTTATCTACCATACCGGTAATACCCATGCCTTGGGTATTGATAGGAAGGCCTTGTCAAATAAGGAACGATGGTCGGATATGGAGATCCTCTATAATTTTGAAAGTCTGATTTTCTAAAAAAGGAACCTCTGTATAAAATCGCATTTTGGTAGTAGGTTTCGTTCACAAAAGGTGAATACACCATCCCTGTCATTTGCCATTCAAATTGTGCAGTTTCACCCGAGACAGTCACTTCCGTTTCTTTATACATCATGGATGCAGACCGAATATCACCAACAACACATGGTTCCAATCGGCTTGGCACAGGCCCTTCCATCAATACCAAACATTCCGAATTGTATCCATACTTATTTGCAAAACTTACCGTATTTGCTTTGATGGGGATCGCGGGTTCCTCTAAGGTTGTATACTCATGGTTCGTTTGCCGACCCGAACAATCGATACAAAAGGCAAAAGTGAAAAATAGAATCCAATATTGAATCATTTGTACGAACTCCTCTTTCATTTCGAATATTGTAAGGTAGGAATCTTTCGATTTTGATTTTGGCTTTGAGACATGGATTGTCGGAGGATATTTTCCTTTAACGATCGGTTATGGAATGGACCTCGTCCAAGTGTGACGTCTTGGTAAAACTCTAAATTGGAATGTCCTTCTAATACATAACTTGGAACATACCACACATGGATACGACCTTCTACTTTGATCATTCGATCATAATCGACACTTCTGAAATCACCAATCGGACAAGGTTCCATTCGAGAAAAAGGAATCGATTCACTCGGTAGTACCAAACATTCCGAACTGTATCCTAATGCAACTTGCCGGCGAATGTATTCGTTTTTCTTTTCTCTTATCGAATCCTCAACGATGCCTAAAAATACCATACGGTCAAAACTGGTACAAGAATACAAACTTAGTAGAAGGAAGAAGAGTGACCTCATAAGAAAAGTATAACCTTCTAACGGAAAGAAAGCGATGGTAGTTATCCGCATTTGCGGATACTACCTAAATCAGTCCTTCGATTCTTTTTTTTAGCTATGGATTTGGAAGTGGGGAAACCTTATAAAATTAAAGTTTTTGGAATTGGATTCGGTAAGCGGTAACCGTTGAGGAAACGGGTCGCCCTTGGCACTGGTACAAATCAGGATCAACAAGTCCAGAAGCGAAAATTTGGTATTGTTTTCCCACTTCGAAACTGATTTCACTCGGAGTGGGATTTTGAGATGAAAAAAGTTCAGTGCTTCCCTCTTTCAATTTTACATGAAAATCAAACGAAAGGGAATTACACCTGGAAGAAGATAAAGTTTGTTTACCCGCAAATGATTGGACCTGGTATTTTCCCGATTTTTCTACCTGAAGCGAACCATTTACAAGTTGTGCACTACAAATAGATGTTTGCCCTTCTCGTAAAACGAATGTTACACCTGCATTTTCACTTGTTAAAAATTGGCATGGTGGATTGGATAATGCAAGAAATACCAAAACATCACCGAGTGGATCACCAGTGATTCTAGTACCAGGAATGAGTCCTTTGTCTTCTTGTGAAGAACATTGGAAAACAAACAACACCATACAGAAATGGAAAAAACAAAACTTACGCATACTTTACCTACTTGTCGTAACCAATAGGTAAAAAAAATACGAAGTTGGTTCTTTATTGTTTGAGAATGGTAAATTGTTTTCGAATTTGTTCCATCATTTCGATTTTTTCCTGACTCGATTTGTCCGTAGTTTCTGGTGAATCTTGCAATGTTAAGATCCTTGTTCCTTCCTTTGTAGGGATAAGATAGATTTCATAAACAAGGTCTACACCAGAAATCTTCACAAATAATTTTTTACCAGAGTATGTAATATTTCCAAAACGATCTTCTACATCAAAGATTTGTGTATTTTCTTTTCCCATACGATCTGCAAAAGCATTTGTATAATCTTCTATTGTGATCGACTCGGATAAAACAAAATACATGATTTTGAAATCATTACCAGACAAAACCCAACTTTTATCACTATCGGATTGGATATCTGCTTCCCAAGTAAAGGAAGCCAAGTAGGAAAACTGAATTCCACCATAGGAGAACTCTTTCCATTTACCTGCTTTCAGTAATAGATTCAAATTTTGGAAATTTCCATTCACTTTTTTAGGAACGTCGGCTATCAGATCATAGTCTTTTCCATTGATTTGGAGTGTATATTGTACATTTGGCTCTTTACTTTCATCAATGGCAAGGAGAGGGAAAACAAGAGTTAAAAAACTAACAAAAAATAGATGTGAATATTTCAATGGTGACCACCTGACTTTCACATCATTTAGGATTGGTTTTGATTTGTAAATAGAGGTTTTCCTTTTTTTAAAGCCCACACTCTCTGTCTGAAATACAAGCAAGTTTACTCATAAAACATTTGCCACTATTGGAACAAACATGAGGTGAAGGTCCATTACAAGTTGACGTAGCAGAGATCTCACGACAGGTTCGGTTGTTTTTTTCTTCACTTGTTAGAACAATGAGTTGGAACTCGGAATGGATTTTGAGTTCTGGATTCTTTATTAAAGAAGCTGTCACTTGAAACGACTGAAACATTTGATTGGTAGAACTTGTTGGGATTCCCGTAACAATTCCTGTCTTGGAATTGAAAGAAATGCCACTCGGAAGTTGGGGTTCAATTCCAAACACAATTTCTCCTAGATTTACTAACGTTTGTAAGGAAGGATTCAATGCCCTAGGTTCAAAATTTGAGATCTCTTGGTTGGTTTCCAAAAAGTAAGAACGGAACGAATAGTAAAACTGACCGAGACATGGTAAAAGTCGTTTTTCTTTACCTTTCGACGGAATGACAAAAAGAACTTCTATCATGGGATTAGAACACAGTTTCACTTGGGCCATAATTTCATCATCAGACCTGTTTGTAAAGGAAACATACTTATCACCACCTTCTCCCCACAATTCTTTTGGAGATAACAAGAGGAGATTTTTTCCTTTGATCACAAAGTTAGTATTTTCCAAAAGTACATCTGGAGTGATGGAGTGGATCTCATATTCATTCCCTAAAGTTGGCTTATCTGGTTCAGTCGATGTTTCAACTTGTGGTACTTTGACAACAAGTAGGATTCCCTCCATCCAACTAGAAAAATTTGAATTCGAATTGCCGGAACAATCAAGCAAAACGAAAACGAATGAAATCATCATCATAATTTTTGCATAACGATTGTTATAGATTTTTTTCCCCATTTGTTGTACCACCTTGTGACACAATGGGGTAAATTTTTCTATCGGCTGGTTTCAAAAAAGATGAGAAAATAGCATTGACTCATGTGTTACAAACTGAATCCATTTTCTCTTATGCCTACAGAAATTACAATTAACGCGATCATTACTTCCGATCGAAAAAAAGTTTGGGAATATTATACCAACTCATCTCACATTACGTCTTGGAATTTTGCAGATCCGTCTTGGCATTGTCCTGCTGCAAAAGTGGATTTAGTTGCGGGTGGAAAGTATTTTGCCAGAATGGAAGCAAAAGATGGAAGTTTTGGATTCGATTTTGAAGCCATTTTCGATGAAGTGAAAGATTTTCAATCATTGTCATACACAATGCCTGACGGACGAAAGGTTAAGGTTCAATTTTTGGACAAATCTCCAAATACGGAAGTGATTGTTGTTTTTGATGCCGAAAGTGAAAATCCAGTGGAAATGCAAAGAGATGGATGGCAATCGATCTTAAATAATTTCAAACACTATGTCGAATCAAATTAAGATTTGATTCCTGTTTCACTTCCAACTAACAAATATTAATTCAATGGAAACTCCAACAATCCAATTCTCATTTGGATTGTTGGACAATGAAACTCAATCGGTTTCTATGTATTTTTTCCACCAACGTTCCAAAAGATTTGGTTCCTTTAATTTTACCAACTGCCCAAATTTCGGAGTCATCAAATCAATGTTATGCTTTTTCGATTCTCTTTCAATGTTTTCACCTGGTTCATACCAACTGTGAAGGGATAAATTAAACATCCCCCAATGTACGGGCACTAATCGTTTTCCTTTTAAATCCAAATGAGCCTTCGCAGTTTGTTCCGGTAAAACATGAACTGCTTCCCACATAGGATTGTATTGTCCATTTTCAATGAAGGTTAAATCAAAGGGACCATACGTATCACCAATTTGTTTGAAGTGGATGTCATATCCAGAATCCCCACTAAAGTAAAATCGTTCCTTTTCACCGATCACTGTCCAAGAAGACCAAAGGGTTTGGTTCCCATTCATCCCTCTCCTTCCTGAAAAATGTTGGGCAGGTGTACAAACAATTTGAATTTTTCCTATGGTAAACTTTCCCCACCAATCGAGTTCGGTGAATCGATCTTCTGGTATGCCCCATTCTTTTAAGTGAGAAGTAACACCAAGTGGGGTGAGAAAACGAGTTTCTTTGGCTTTAAAGAATTCGATCGTTTCCATATCCAAATGATCATAGTGGTCGTGTGAGATAATGATATAATCAATTTTTGGCAATTCTTCTAACTTCACAACAGCATCTTGGAATCGTTTGACCATAAAGGCAAAAGGAGCCGCTGACCCAGAAAAAACTGGATCAAAAAGCAAAATGGTTCCTTCTATGTTCACAAGGAAAGTGGAATGCCCAAACCATATAAATTTAATACTTTCGTCGGGTTTTAAAAATTCCTGAAAGTTTGGTTTTTCTTCAGGTAATTTTACAGAAGGTTTCTGGTATTTGTCACCACCAAACATAAACTTAATGAAAAGCGAAAAGAAGTTTTGACCTTCTCTCATTTTCTCCAGTACATCTGGTCGTCGATTAACGAACTGTTCGCGTGAATGATCATAATGGGTTGATTTTTGAATCAATTCTTTATGGGGACCTTCTGGGTCTTTTCCAAACGCCTTACATTGGACAAAGGAAATAGAAAATAAAACTACGATTGATAAGGAAATGAGGATGGTAGGCAAAGAAGTTTCTCCAAACACAGTTGCTTCCATTAGACATTCTGTATTCGGAAAAAATGATTTCAAATTTATCTTGTGAGAATTTTTAAATTTTCTTTTGCCTTTTCATACCAAAACCCAGATTTTTGCATTTCCAAAATGGTTATCAAAAATTGAATTTCTGTTGATTTTTGTCAAATTGAGGATCAAAAATCATTTTTTCCGGAACAGGATCAATCTGTCTATGGTAGAACTCTTGAGTCGTCTGAGATTCGGTTGAATCCAACGGTAAAATTCGAAGTGCCAGAAATTAGATTTGTTTTGGTCGTAAAAATTCCAAAAAAAAACGATCTCTCCTGGTTTCCCTTTGAGTTTCAATGGATTCACACTTTTGAAGGGGTTTAACCTTGAATTCATATTGATTCTAGATTTATCTCCGCAACCCCGAGTCAATTCAGTTCACGAATCAAATATTCTTTGCCACCATTTAACTTAGGATAAAGATTGATTTTAATTACAGTAATCTGCGTATTCGTTTGTATTATTTTTTTTCTTCTTTAACTTTGATTCCGTAAAACCCTTCTTTTCTTCCCAACCAATATAATCGATCCATTTGGTCTTCCACCATCATACGTTTATTAAATGTTTCTGAATAAAAGTCCCACTCCGTATTTCCTTGGTAATCTCGAGGCCACTCTTTTCTCCTTTGGTAAGGATGGTCTTTTTTAGGGAAATTGGATTTGTGGTATGCCCATTCCAATACATGGAATAATTCATGGTAAATGAAAATAGGATGGTTGGCATGATTCCCACTAGCGATCCTTTTATTGGAATCCGAAAGGATGGTCAGTCTCACTTCTGGATCTATATCGGTACCATAGTTCCATTCTGTGCCTCCACCATTGGTAATGAGAACTCGACCGGGTTGTTTGACACCAGGCCAAACGACAATCACACCGTCACTTGATTTGATCTGATCAAGGATTTCCTTTGAAAGGGCTGGTTGGATGGATTCGATGGAAGGTTGCATCACAAAGCGAAAGGATTCATCCCTAAAATTTGTGGAAGTGATTTCTGAATTGGTCCGAATCACTTCATAATCCCAATGGATTCCCTTCGATACTTCTTCGAAGGAGTCTCGAAAGTATATAAAACTTAATAATAAATCGGAAAAATCCTTTTCCGATAAATCTGAATCCATATTTCCATAAGAACTTAATTGATTTGGCAATGGTTCTTTAAAACGTGTGCGCGGGACTACCAAAAATATCATTTTTAATTTCCGGCGAGGTTCTTCTTTCAACTTTTTTGTTCTAAATTGTAAGGCCTTGTATTTGATGAAGAGCTGGTCTCGTAAAAAATTCCAATAAGTGGTTACATGTGCATCCATATCTGGGTATAACATTGATATGGTATCAAATGCGTAATTATATTTCCCTTTTTTTACATATTCATCAGTGAGTAAGGAAGTATTCCAAGCGATTGCTGGAATGAGTGGGTTTGACAATTTTTCTTTGAACAGATTATTCTGAAATAGTTCATGCCATTTTTCCCTTTCGTCCATTGTGATTTCAGAATCGATAAACAGATCACCGACATTATAACCAGTGTTCATGGCTGCATCTTTTCCTGATAATGAAGAAAGGCCCTCATATAAAAATTCCCTTGCCTTTTCTCTCTCATTTAACTTCATAAAGGCGACAGTTAATACATTGATCAGCGATCCGTAATTGCCATCTCCAATTTTTTCTCTTGCTTTCGGAATGACTTTAGGGATGAGGGAAACCATTTCAGAATACCGAGCATCGTGATTGAGACACCAAACTGCCGTTGTCAAACTAGATGCTTCTTCTTCGGGAAGAAGTAAAGCATGTTGGTTTGCACTCTTAATACATTCGTCTGGCCATTTACCTTTTTTACTCGCCAATTGAGAAGAAGATGCCAATCGAAGCCACCAACCAAAACTATCTTTTGGATCCGTTTGGATTATCTTATCCGATAGTTTGAAAGCAGAGAGATAGTCTTGTTTTTTCAAGTATTGGTCTGCTTGGTTCCAAGTCACTTGGTCAACTGCAAACAATTGGGAAAAAGAAAAACTAAATAACAAAAATAAGTACTTCTTTCGGTTCATCGAATCACCTCGGACAATAAAAACGTAGAGTCTTTATTATTTTTAAAAAGAATCAATCGTTTATTTTTATTCTTTGGAAATGATTCTTTCTTGGTGGCCTGGGTAAATGTATTTTGTTTTTTGATAGGTTGCAATGCCTCGTAAGGTATCCAAACTCTTACGATTTAATTTTGGGTCTGTTGTAAATGTTCCTGGGATTATATTTTCTAACCAACCAAAACGAGTATGGCAAGTGTCACCTAAAACCAAGTGACCACCATCCTTAGAAGGGATAAAGAATGCTAAACTTCCCTGTGTATGTCCCGGAACAGAGAGGATAAAAAAACTTTGGTCTCCAAAAAAATCAAAAACAAAAGATCCAGAATTTACATCACCAAAATCAAGCTGTAATAAATTCGGATTTTCTCCTAACAAACGATTGGTAGACCCTTGTACAAAAACATTGATGAATTGTGAATGGTCCATCTCACTTGGACCAACATAAAAGGGAATGTTTCGGTCTAACTCACTGGCACCCATAACATGATCCAGGTGTAAGTGTGTAAAAAAGATTCCTTTTAATTGGATTTTATTTTTTTCTAAAAAACTTTTTGTTGTTTCATAGATCTTTAATTTATCAAAATTCATTTGAGAGGCAACAAGGGAACTGACTGGAACTTGGTCTTTCCCTTTTGTAAAACTTTCTCCTACTCCAGAATCGATCATATAGGTTCCATGTTTTGGGTGTTTGATCAAATAAAAATAAATTGAAATTGGTTCTAGTCTATCTTTTAGATTGGCAAGTTTGGATTTTGGATCCTCTAAATCCAATAAACCAGCAAGTGGCACTTCCCAATCAGCTGCCTTAATGGTTTGGAAATCTACATACATCTTTGGTTTGATGGGAAGTGTAAATGGTTGGTTAGAGGAAATGATGGGATAGTTTTTGTAATTATGTGAACTCACATGGCAATTTAAAAAAAATAAGATGAAAAAAAGGAAAGGAATGAATTGTTGGACCGTTTTGATTTGTTTCATGAGAAGAGAACCTCTTTTGACTCAATTTCAACACGATCCTAAAAACTGTAAAATACAACTTGAGTAAAAGGTGAGATTCCTTTTACTCACAAAGGTTTAAATTTGGCTTAGAAATTCTTTTAAGTTAAATATCTGGTCACAGTGGCTCGCAAGATAAAATTTTTGTACATCTTTGGATTCAGCAAGTTTACTCGAAATAAATTCAGGGATATGGATCCATTGGAAAGAAGACTTATATGTGACTAAGTCCATAGTCCCACAAACGACCCCCACTCCACCACCAGGAATCTGGATCAACTTCTCTCCTGATTTGCGAGCCTTTGTTGTCGTACTCGATCGATATGACATATCAAATTCTTTTTTCGCAAAGTCACCTTTTATCAGATACGATCCTTTCGATAATTTTTCTTGGAAAGGATACATAAAGAGGTTTTTGTCATTTCCATCTTTTGATTTTGGCAACGGTTTCCCAGATTCATCTAATTTTTCAAGCGTGTGGCTCGTCATATTAGCAAACCTAACATCGACTAGTAATTCCTTATCAGCATCTCTCTTTTGGATATAATTACGGTTTGTTTCTGATGTAAGATCAACTTTGAAATTTGACTTTTGGTCTAGGTCAACGACTGTCCAACGACTGTAATTTTGGTATTCTCCCGTAAAATAATCGACAACAAATCCTATGGGAGCACCTACCAAAAAAATCAAATTCCATCCAAAGAGGGAATGAATTTCTTTTTTAACCTCAATTTCCTTTGGTTCGTATCCATCTTTTTCAATTCTTAGTTTATAATTTTTATTTGGATCTTTTGCTGGCGAATCAATGAGACTAGCTGCAAAGGTTTCCCCAATTTTTTCACCATTCAAATAAATATGACTGTCTGCAGGAGCTTTGATAAAAATACTTTGTAAGCCATCTTTTCTCGCACTCATTGTACCACATGTAATGTTAAATACTAAAAAGGTTAAAAACAAAACATATGTTAGGAAATTGAATTTGATTTTCATTTCGATAATCTAATGTAATACGAATTGATTGACAAGTAAAATTCATTACAATTTAAATTGAAGTTTAAATATTCGGATAAGTTTTAATCTGTTGTAGTATTTAAAATTGCAAGAGCTACCTTATTATTTATTTTACTCGCGAAAAATGAATAGTGTCTAACCTGTGGTTAAATGCATTTTTACTCTCGTTTTACTTTTTTCTTTGTTATCTTTAGTTTAGCCATTGGATGTAAAGTTTCTGAATTAAATAATGCATGTGATCCTAGTTCCAAATCTTATTTAAAATTCTTACTCATCAAAAATGTAGCGAATGATCGTTCTCCAAGTTGTGTTCCTTATATCGACAGGAATGAACCAAATTTTGTAAGTTATGGTGTGTTTACTACAGGTAGCCCAGCAGAAGTTGTAACAGCCACTATCTCAAAAGGGAAAATTTACATTGGTGGTCTCTTTGACCAAATCGCTGCAACTACTGGTGGTGGTGCCTTTATATGGAGTGATTCCAGTATCCCTATTGCTTCCACGTATTGCTCTCAACTTGATGTTTTTGATGAGGTAGGTTCCACTTTTGGAACGATCAACCATGCCATTTTAGACCAAGAAGGTAACCTCTATATACTTGGAAAATTCACACACATACAAGGTATTCCAAGAAATAATATAGCAAAAATCAATCAAAAATGCCAACTAGATTTACGTTTTGATGCCAGACTAAATACTTCGAGTTCTATATTTTATGATTTAATTTATTTAGATGGAAGGATCTTCTTCTCGGGTGATTTCCAAACTTCAAATGGACCGATTACAAACTTTCCATCTCCAACAAACAGAGAACATATTGCTTCCATCAATTCAACTACCGGGGTAATCGATTCCTGGGCACCAAATGTTTCAGGAACTGATGTAAAATCACTGGTTACTGACGGAACTTATATTTATATAGGAGGAAGTTTTACAGCTGTTAATGGAAATGGAGCAGGAAATTTAGGTAAACTTCATAAAGATAACGGAAACACATTTTATCCAATCGTAGATACAAACGGTTCGGTGAATACTTTGTTATTAAAAGATAGAACTTTATATGTGGGTGGAGTATTTTCTTCTCTTAATGCAGGTACTGTAACACGATCAAAACTCGCAGCAATTGACTTAACTAACAACACAGTAACATCCTCTTTTAGTAGTTTATTAATTTCAGGAAATGCAGTATTTGACCTCGCAATTTACAAAGACCAATTATTCGTAGCTGGTGAAATATCAACACCAAGAATTGGAATTTTCAAAGTAGACTTATCAGGAAATCTGCAACCTTCCAATTATAATTTGGATGGTGTGTATGCAAATGTTTATAAATTATCTATCGTTGATGACAAACTCTATGCATTTGGATTTTTCGAATCTGTTAGAAACATAGTAAGAAAATATTTTTTCCAATTGAATATAGAAACTGATGAAGTCACTTCTTTTGATCCCAGATTATTTAATTTAAATTTTGAATTCCAAGGTGTCGCTTTAAAACTAAAAGAGAATGTTCTCTTTTTGGGAGGTGGGTTCGGAGCCATTGATACAAGGACTAGAAATTATTTCGCAGAATTGGATTTAGCGACAGGTACTCCAACCGATTGGGATCCAAGTCCAAATGATATAGTGACTCAAATGCTCGCCGTAGACAATAAGCTCTATCTTCATGGACAATTTACGTCAATTGTCAACACAACACGCCAATCAACTGCTGCTTTTCAATTAGATACAAAAACTTTATTAACTTGGAATCCAATCTTTCCTGCATCTTCTATAGAAACAATGATCTTCTATAAAGATTCAATTTATGCTTCGGGGAATTTTACAACTCTCAATTCGATTCCTGTGAATCGAATTGTTAAACTTGATTTAATTGAAAGTGGTTTTGATGCCAATTTTCTTCCCAATCCAAATAATACCGTAAGATCTTTACAATTATGGGAAGAAGAACTTTTGGCTTCAGGTCAATTCACAACATTTTCAAATCCAGCTGTACACCTGGCAAAAGTAAATCGTTTCAATGGAACATTTATAAAAACGCATACCGACAGTTTCACTTCCAATTTTTCGGCTTATTCCATATTTGTTTCCGATAATCGTTTGATTATGAGCGGACAATACCAAACCACTTCTCCTTATCCAGGGAATGGTTTATCCTACTACCAACTTCCTGATTTAACTTCTATCCAAACAAATGGAACATTGGCTACTGCTTCCGAATTTGTTCGTTCGATGGACCAAAACGAAAACAAAATCTACTTAGGTGGTTTAATCACTACAGTGTCCAGTGCACAAAGAGTCGGAATCTTCTCACTAAATCGAAGTGACTTAACATTGAATAGTTGGGATCCAAAATTCCAAGCAGGATCAACTGTAAGAAAAGTGATTTCGAATGGGAACTCAATTTATGTTTTTGGGAACATTACGAATCCAAACAAACGTTATAGGGCAGGTCTTGTCAAATTAGACAAAGACTCTGCTTTTTTATACTAAGCCAACCATTTCCAAGCCGCTTCCATATTGGGAACCGATTTCATTTCCACGAGTCCAGTTTTTAATGTGGTGTCTTCAATGGAAATGGCAGACAGGGCTGATTCAGGCAAAACAACAGCCATTTTACGAAGTGTAGAATTACTTGCTTTCGGAAACCATTCCAGGTTGACCCAATCTTGTCCTGATTTTGAAACCAAACCGATTTGTCTTGTGTCTGCCAACCACTTTGAAATCTTCCATTTTTCAATGATATCCAAAGCTTTTAAGAGAATGGATTTGTATCCTTCATCAGAGTAATTTGGTTTCCAAACAACTTCAATTAAATGATGATTAGGAACATAGTAAATGTCTCCAATTTCAGATGAATATTCAATCCTATGAGTTTTTGGATCCCTAACAAAATCCTTCTGATGAGAAACAGTCACGTTGGTTTTAAAAAGATTCACCATAGAAATCAATTTCTCTGTGGCACTGCTAAATTGATTTAGGTTATCAGCTAAAAATTCACTTTGTTCGGAATTTTTAAATGAGATTTCGCTAATGGAAGATACAGATACCATTACTTCGTTCGTTGCTGTTTTATGTTCATTGACAGCATTTTTAATTTCATCAGATCTTTCTTTAACAAATTGAGCTAAAGTAAACAGCTTACCTTCTACATTCTTTTGAGATATGATTGCATTCTTTACTTCTTCAATATGACTAGAAATAACATCAATGGTACCAATGATGGATTGGATTTCTGAAGTAGTGGAATCAATTCTTTCTCTGCCTAACTCAACATCCCGTTGGTTTTTTTTAATTAAATGATCTATACTCTTCACTGCATTTGCAGTTCTTTCTGCTAATTTAGAAACTTCATCAGCAACAACAGCAAATCCTCTTCCTGCATCCCCAGCTCTTGCTGCCTCAATGGAGGCATTTAGTGCCAACATATTCACTTGTTCACTAATTTTATTGATGATCTCAACGGTACGAGAAATTTCAGTAGAACTCGATGTAAGATTTTCCATTGCATCGTTCATCAGCTTCAATGAAGTTTTTCCTGATTCTGCTTTTTCAATGATCACTTGGATGGAATTCAAAGTTTCATTTACTGTGTCAGCAGTTTCATCAATGGCCGTAGAAAGTGATTCAACTTTCTCTTTCAGATCAGACATACTTTCTTTATTTTCATTTGCAATATTAGAAATGGATGTTGCAACACCAGAAATTTCCTCAATAGATGCGGACACCTCTTCTGTTGCTGCCGATTGGGATTGCAAATTCAATGCAAACTCACTCGTAATTTTTTTCATCTCAAGTGATTCATTCGACAGAGTTGATGCAGAAGATTTGATGTGTTGGATTAGTTCACTTTGTGCTAAAATCATCCGATGAAAACTATGATAAAAATCTTTAAAAATATCATTTTTTTTATACTGAATTTGGATTCCTAAATTTCCCAAACCAACTTCTTTAAAAGCAGATTCCAGTTTCATAAAAATGGATGTGATCCAATTTCCAAAAACAATCCCAATTCCAAAACTAATAGGCGTTATAATTAAAAGCGTAAATCCAATTTGGATTAGAAATTGATCCTCAAAATTCTGCATCAAATGCAATGATAAAAAAGTACCAAGGGAACATAATATTCCGAACGCTAAAAAACTAAGAAGGAAGTATATTTTGAGTCTCGTTTGCATATCCTATACTACGACTAAAATTTCAAGAGTTTCCTAACGAGTACAATTTTTAATTAAAGTTAAAAATAATCGGATCAAAATCGGAATTTTTAGGACATATGCGAAAATAGTTTCTCCCGGTTCGTGTAACCACAAAGATGGGATCGGTTTGAATTTGGTGGACGCACCCAATCTAAATTATTTATCGAATTCCTAGCTTCACTCCTTTCTCTTAAAACATCAGAGGGAATTCTTGACTTTCCGAACTCAATCTGATTCATTTTTCCCAACATGATCCAGATTTTAACCTTTGTTCGCTCACTATTCCAAGCACCAGATGGAGTCGAATTGCGATACCAAAGATACTACGTAGCAACAAACTCAATTTATGTTTTAGCAGGTCTTATCCATTTTACTTTTGTATTTTTTTTCCTTCTCGTTGGTGCTTTGGAGATGGCAATCTTTAACATTGGAAGTGTATTCTGGTTTGCATTTACAATTTGGATCAATCGAAAAAAATACCTATTCACTTCCTTGTATTTATGTTTTTCAGAAGTGTTTTTGCATGCACTAACAGCTACTTATTTTTTTGGATGGGGAGCTGGATACCAATACTACATGATGTTATTTGCAACAGGAATTTTCCTTTTGCCTCCAGGAAAAAACATTCTTAAATTTGGAAGTATTGTGATCGGGTGTCTCTTATTTGCATCCACCTATTATTATTCGTTGAATTATCCTCCCATTTATGTATGGAGTACAAATTTTCTCACACTTATCAATGTATCCAATATAGTCTTTTCCACATTATTCCATGCAGGTTTTGCTTATTATTTTACCTTAGCTGCAAATATCGCCGAAGATTCGTTAGAGAGAGAAAATAAAGCACAAACTGCTTTTTTCCAAAACATCTCACACGAGTTAAGAACACCTCTCACTTTAATTTCTGGACCCTCTGAATCCGCATTAACACGTGAGGAAGGATTAAATCCGCAGGAAGTCAAAATCATAGCCAACCAAGGAAGAAGATTAACTCGATTGGTGAACCAACTACTCGACCTCCAAAAAATCACTTCAGGGAAGATGGAAATCAAAACATCACCCATACTACTTGGTGAATTTTTATCATTGGTATCAGAAAATTTTAATGCTTATGTCAAAAGAAAGAACATAAACTTTGAACTGGTTTTAGAAGAGAATGATCCAATCGTTGCCGCTGATCCTGAACAACTAGATAAGTGTATTTTTAATTATCTATCAAATGCGATCAAATTTACCGAATCAGGTGGAACAATCAAATTACAAACAAAAGAGAATGATGGAGAGGTGATTGTCTCTGTATACGACACTGGAATTGGCATGAATGAAGATCAAATGAAACGCCTATTTTCCCGATTTGGAATCAGTGAAGCATCACTTACCAGAGAACAAGAAGGCACAGGACTTGGTTTAGCACTTGTAAAAGAATTAGTGGAACTACATGGAGGCAAAGTAGGAGTTGAAAGTGAAATCGGAAAGGGATCTCATTTTTATTTTTCATTGCCCATTATAAAGAATGTAAAAACAGCAGGCATCTCAAGTTGGAAAGAAAAACAATTTCATCTTTTCCAACATGAATACATTCCTGAAGAATCTAAATCACTTATTTTCGAAGCAGAAAAACAACCTCACAAACGTTTTGTTAAACTTCTCGTTGTTGAAGACAATCCAGACCTACGATCGTATTTAGGTTCAATCCTCACGAGAGCTGGTTACCATGTCCTTGTTGCAAAAGATGGGGAAGAAGGTTTAACAACGATTCTATCCGAGAATCCAGACCTAGTGATCACAGACCTTATGATGCCAAAACTCAGCGGCCTTGATCTAATAAAAGAAATTCGAAAAAAAGAACAATTCCATTCATTACCCGTCATCTTATTAACAGCCAAAGCAGATGTAACAACGAGAAAGGAATTACACAGTGAAGGTGCTGACTTATACCTTTCAAAACCTTTTTTAGAATCAGAATTATTAAGTGTGATTCGAAATGCCTTACGATTAAAACAAAAAGAATTTTACTTACAAGAAGAATTAACGCGTGGAGTCAGAATTCAAAAAAGATTATTACTAGAACCAAATTTTGACCAAAACAAAATCGATGTTAAATTAGAATTTTTGCCAAGTGATGGGATTGCAGGTGATTACTATTGTATCCAAACATTAGAAGATGGTAAAACTTTTGTTCTATTAGCAGATGTTTCAGGGCATGGTTTCTCTGCAGGAATGATTTCTACCCTATTGCATTTTAGTTTACAACTTCCCATTACCAACAAAGAAAACCCTGCCGAATGTTTGTCCCAATTGAATTCAATATTATTTGGAAATACGGCAGGATTATTCATCACTGCAGTTGCCGTGGTAATTGATTCCGATGAAAAAAAATTCATTTGGTCAAAAGCAGGTCACGAAGACATTTATTTTGGCCATCAAAACCAAATCACTGCCCTCTTAGGAAAAGGGAAACCTCTTTCCATTCTACCTGAATGGGAGGGGACTAATTTTGAAGTACCGTATGAAGTGGGAGACAAACTCTTTTTGTTTTCAGATGGAATTTTTGATGTTCGTTCAAAAGATAATTCGATGTTCCGTGAAAAAGGATTTGTTGAATGGTTAAAGGACCAGTCAGTATGGAAAAGGGACAATACACTTAGTTCTCTATTAGAATCAGCAATTTCCCATCAAAACTCGAAACTCTTTGAAGACGATGTAACTTTACTATCCATCCAATTCTTAAAGTAAGTATTTTTAATAAAATCAGATTCATTTAACATCGAATTTAGGTCTAAAATACCGAGGAAAATGATGCAAACAAATCTATTACAAAATATCTTACGGACTGTACTCGGACTTTTTATGACAGTAGCAGGTGTAGGTCACCTTACTTTCCAACGGCAAGAATTTTTAGCCCAAGTTCCACGTTGGTTACCCCAAGATCCGATGTTTATGGATTTTGTTGTATTGTCTTCAGGAGTGGTCGAAATCACATTTGGACTGTCCTTACTTTTTTGGGCGAAGGAAAGAATTAAAGTGGGGATCCTACTTGCAATCTTTTTCGTTTTAATTTTCCCAGGAAATATTTCTCAATATACAAACGGAATCAGTGCCTTCGGCCTCGATACCGATGAGAAAAGACTCATCCGTCTATTTTTCCAACCTGTCCTCATTCTTTGGGCATTATGGTCAACTGGTGCTTTACGATATCTGATCGACAAACAAAAAAACAAGTAACTATATTTCATTTGAGAAAACCAAATTTATAAATTTTCCTTTTCGAAACATTTGGAAAATGATAAATTTGGTCAAATTTTATCAATTGGAAGTCTCTATGAAATTTTTCTCAAAAACAAATCTTACTGTTCTCACTCTTTTGTCACTACTGGCTTGTAACAAACTTTCACAATCACCAGAAGCAAAACTAAAAGAATTAGTTCCAAAATTCCAAAAGACAATGTGTTCAAAAACAATTGAATGTACGAAGGATGAATTTGCAAAAATCCCACCTGCTTATCGGAATATGATCCCACCTTTTATGCAGTCGGAAGAAAACTGTATCACATTCTTTGACCAAAAAATGAAAGAAGCTGAGAAAAAAAGAATAGAAGAAAAGAAAGAAGTGACGGAAGAACAAGTGCAAGCCTTCGAAAAGTGCATATTAGCATTTGATAAACTAACATGCGATACATTCAAAGGTGCAAAAGGAAAGGTTTCCATACCAGAATGTGAAGAAGCACAAAAATATTCTGGAGACTAATCAACTAAAAGAGGATTGGGGTATCCAATCCTCTAATGGCTCACTCTGCATAAAGTTCAATTTTGTTGACTAGATCCTCTGGTAGAAATGGCTTATGAATTATATCTAAAAAACCTGAACGTTTCACATGATTGCTAACATCAATCGAAACATCAGCAGTTAGAGCTATGATAGGAGTGAAGATTCCACTAGCACGAATTTTTTCAGTAGTAACAAATCCATCCCAATCAGGCATTTGCAGATCCATTAAAACCAAAGAGATTTTCTCTTTACTAACAATCTGTAAAGCTTCTTTACCATTACTCGCCAATAGGCATTCAAATCCACATTTTCTGATAAATTGAAACGCTACTTTTAAATTGAGTTCATTATCGTCTACAACAAGGATAGTTTTATTCTTTCTTTGATTTGAAGATTTTTTTTGAATCACAAAACGTTTCTCTTCTGGAATCAATTCTGATTTTGCAAATTCCAAAAGAAATGAAAATTCACTTCCTTCACCTTCTTTCGACTCCAATGTAATGTTAGAACCATAGAGTTCAACGAGCTTTTTCACAATTGATAATCCTAAACCTGTACCACCAAATTTTCTTGAAGTGGAAGAATCAGCTTGGGAAAAATGATCGAATATGATTTTTTGATTCTTTTCTGGTATACCAATGCCTGTATCTCTTACAATAAATCTTATTATTTCTGTATCATTTAAAGTATCTTCAAGTTTGACGACTAAACCTATTTCCCCATCTAATGTAAATTTTATAGCGTTCGAAATCAAATTGATTAAAATTTGCGTTAAGCGATTCGGATCACCAATTAAAAATTCACTGATTCCTTCATCTATTTCCAGTTTGAAGCTAAGATTTTTTTCATCCGCTTTAACCTTCATAGAATGAAAGATTTTATGGATTAAAGATTGAAAATCAAAGGGAATGAATTCAAGTTCAACCTTACCCGCCTCCATCTTATTAAAATCCAAAATATCATTGATGATAACCAATAGATTTCTAGAAGAAAACTGAATCATGGACAAAAAATCCTTATGTTCTTCTTTTGGATCATCATCCAAAAGAATATTTGTAAATCCTATGATTGAATTAATTGGAGTTCGAATCTCGTGACTCATGGAAGATAAAAACATAGACCTAGATTGCGCAGCCTTCTCTGCTTTTTCCTTAGCAACACTTAATTCCTTTAATGAATCGTTCAATTCTTCTGCTTTTACAACATAAGAGTTTTCTAATTCATGATTCACACGTATAAACATGAGCATGATTAAAAATTCACCAAGAAAACTCAAAAAAAGATTAAATTGAAAAAGTGTATTCAGATCAATCTTAGCCATATCACCAAACTTAAGTATGGAATATTCAGATGTTTCCAGATAAAAATAAGAAAGTAACGAGACCAAAGTCCAATAAACAATCCATCTCCACTGGATCGTTTCAAATACCAGAAAATATAAACTCAAAAGCGGAAAATACAATAGAATCGAACCAGAACCTTTCCCCTGCGTACTCGATATATTTATGATCGCAAAATTAAATAGTAATAAAATTAAATTTTTGGAAAGGAAATGGAATCCTTTTTTGTTCAATGTATAGGTAATATAAAACAAGAGAGCAACAAAGAAGCCAAAAAAGGAAAAAAATGTATTCCCAAAAAACAATAGCATAGCAAATGAATTGATAATTGCTAAAGTGATAAAAATACCACTTAGATATCCAATAAATCGAATTTGTTTTTGCCTCATTGTAGTCATACAATTAATCAATCATTCCTTCGAAACGTACTCCCAATAAAATTGATTTAAGATTCAAATTTCAATTCCAGCAAAAGTCAGGATTGGCTCTTATCCAAATCTAACCTTTAGATTCGACGAAATAATTCCAGAAAAACCTGCGGCTTAAAGGAAATTTGTGATTCAGAAATCATTACAATAGTTTTTTCATTCGATTCTGAATGGAATTGATTTCATGGGGAGAGGTTACGTAAGATATAGCTTGTGTATAATATTCTTTTGATTTCATAGGATCCAATTTTGAATACAATTCACCTAACAAAGAAAAATAATAACAACTCTTTGGAAAATCCAACATTCCCAATTCTCTTAACGCTTCTTCGTTTCCATAGGCTTTGTAGATTGCGTAAATTCGATTGAGATGTATCAAAGAAGAGGATTCCAGCAAAAGAAGTGCCGAATACAATTCACAGATACTCTGCTATTTCCCATTTTGAATGAATTCCAAATTCCAAAAATTTCAATTTTGATCCTCATAACGTATCATTTATCCTTCAGAACTAAACCTAAAATCAAAACGTGAGTATTAAAAACAAAATAGAGAGAGCAGACCATAAACATCTGAATGAATGGAAATTTCAGTTTCTAAAAGAAGGCTACAGAGATGGATTGACTCCAAACAAAATGACTTTCGAATCTCTTTCTCCAATCCTTCCATCGAATATCCTTTATTAAAAATGAGATATAATGTTCTCAAAACTGATTGAAGTCGATTTTGAAATTCATCTGAATTAGGATATTCTATACTCATACTATTTTCCCTTAGGATTTCTTTAGCTCGGTAAAGCCGTTTTGATAAGGTTTCTCTATTGGTTAAAAATGTTTTGGCAATTTCATCAATGGTAAATCCGTAAAAATTCGAAGTGCCAAACCGATTTGTGATTCCATTAATCAGAAGAGATGACTTATTTAGAAAAATAAAATCAAATCGATCTCACCGATATTGATCAAATGCAAGACGCCAATCTCATACAACACCGAAACACCAATACAGTATAGCCATCGTTTGGGATCGCATCTTGGCATTGAATGATTCTAACTTTCATTCACCTAACAAAATAAGACAAGACCGTTCTATGATTCGATCGACAAATGTCGATGCGACCGAATCCACCTCAATTAGAATGAGACTAAAATTAAACCATCTTAAATATCATTCGCAAATAATGCTCAATTTTTCATTATATTAATATCTATTTTCATAATTTTTAATACTCATATATAATGTTTCCTTCATCATTTTTCCCGCTTTAACAATAAATTAATTTATAAAATTTTAAAATCTTTAGAACAACCAAAACAAAAATATGCTAGAATATTTTTCCATAACGAATATCAATTGGTTGAAATTCACAACTTATTAAAGTGTAAATATATTTCCAAAACATGAACCAAGTTATTTTTGAAGATAATAAAGAAGATGGTAAGTCAAACGAACATTACGATTCCTTACCTGTTGCATTTTTACAAATTTCAAAACAAGGTAGGATCAATTTTATAAATTCCGAAGCTACGGAATTATTTTCCATTACACAATCTGATCTTCATCAAAAATCATTCACAACACTTTTATCCGAAAAATCAAAAGAGAGTTTCCATACATTCATTAGCACAATATGTTCAGGAAAAAACAAAAACTCTTGCCTGGCGGAAATTATCGTTCGCCAAAATCTCACAAAACAAGTTTCACTTTATGGAAATCTATCGTTAGATGGTGATTGGATCCAGTTAATTGTAGTTGAGTCGACAGACGAAAAAGAAACGGATATCACCTACAAAAAGGAATTTGAAGACATATCCAATGTTGCCCAAGTAGGTAGATGGGAATTAAATTTAGTCACTGGTACATTAAAATGGTCAAAAAAAATATATGAAATATTTGAATTGGATCCAAACTTATTCCAACCAAGTTATGAAACATTTTTATCTGTAATCCATCCAGATGACCGCGAAAAAGTAAACCAAGCTTACTCACAATCTCTAATAGATAAAAAAAAATATGAAATTGAACACAGACTAATTCTGTCAGATGGTCGTATCAAGTGGGTAAGGGAAACCTGTTATTCCATATTTGATCCTCAAGGGAATCCAGAGATTTCTATCGGAACCTGCCAAGACATTACCAAACAAAAGGAAATGGAAATTCATCTTAAGGAAAGTGAAACAAAATATTCAAATTTAGTCGAAAATACAGCAAGCCTTGTTTGGAGTCTGGATGAGAACGGACATTTTAGGTATATAAATCCAGCATGGGAAAAATTACTGGGATACCCAAAGGAAGAAATTCTCGATCGTTCATTTTTAGATTTTCAACCATCCGTGATTGCAACAAGAGACAAAAAAGCTTTCGAAAAATTTAGCTTAGGTGATGATGATTCTATCAAGATTGGATATGAAACTTTATTTATTTCTAAAACTGGAGAAGCAAAATATTTAATTTTTTACCCAACTCCTTTGTATAACGAATCTGGACAGTTTATCGGCTCTCACGGCACTGCCAATGACATCACATTCAAACGTACTTTGGATTTAAAACTTGAAGAAACTTATTTTGAGTTGGGACAAAGGCAATATGCGATTGACCAACATGCAATTGTTGCAATCACCGATCTAAACGCTGATATTATTTATGTTAACAAAAAATTTTGCGAAATTAGTAAGTATACAAGAGATGAATTAATCGGTGAAAACCATCGTATCATCAATTCGGGATACCATCCTGCTGAGTTTTTTAAAAATCTATACAAGACCATTAAATCAGGAAATACATGGCATGGTGAAATCAGAAATAGAGCAAAGGATGGAACTTTTTACTGGGTTGCTACAACCATTGCACCTATCAAAAATGCTCGTGGTGTAATTGAAAAATACCTATCTATCAGAACTGATATAACAGAAATCAAAGAAGCGGATGAAAAAATCAAATCTCTTCTAAATGAAAAGGCACTGATCTTAGTTGAAGTGCACCATCGTATCAAAAATAATATGAATACGATTTATAGTCTGTTAAAAATGGAAGCAAACTCACAAAAAGATATATTGCATAAAACCATTTTGCTCGATGCCTCAAATCGAGTTAGAAGTATGATGTTGTTATATGACAAATTGTACCGATCGGAAAATACAGACACAATTTCCATTAAAGATTACTTTCCAACTTTGATTTCCGAAATATTAAATATATTTCCGAATCACGAGAAGATTACAACTGATATACATGTAGAACCTGTTGCGATTAACACAAAAATTTTGTCTTCCATCGGTATCATCATTAACGAACTCGTTACAAACTCTATGAAATATTCCTTCAATGAAGGCCAATCAGGAAAAATTACCTTTCATGCAAAAATTCAAAATCAAATTTTGATGATCAATTATGAAGATGATGGAATTCCAATCAACCCAACAATTTTACTTCAATCTACAAATAGCTTTGGTTTAAACCTAATTAACATGTTAGTGAAACAACTAAAAGGTATTGTTCATATAGAGAATTCTAATGGAACCAAGTATAAAATTGAAATTAAAATTTAGGATATAATTGATATGAATGAAAAACGAATTCTTCTCGCTGAAGATGATTTAATTTCTGCCACTTTACTCCAAGAGTCTTTAGCCTCACTCGGCTATCAGGTCACGCTGGCGGAAGATGGTCGAAAGGCAAAGGAGTTGTTCTTAGAAAACCAATTTCCGATCGTCATTACAGATTATGATATGCCAGACGTAAACGGAATAGAACTCATCGATTTTCTAAAAGAAGAAGAGGTCGAACCCATTATCATAGTCCTAACAAACAATTCCGAAACATCTATCATCATTGATATCATGAGAAGAGGAATTTACGATTATATTGTAAAACCGATTGAAGCTGAAGAACTTTCTCTAAAACTTCAACGTGCTTTTGAAATTCACAACATAAGAAAATTAGAAAAGGTTGCCAAACGAGAACGTGAAATGCGCCTAGAAAGTCATTTGGATTGGATCAAATGGAAAGAAAAAATAGGAGGATCTGGAAAATTTAAAAATTTGAACCAAAATTTATTTGAGAGTTTAAAAACTAGTTTTAACCAAGGTACTGGATTTGGAGCCCTAGTATCCTTATTAAAAATTGTTTCAGATTCCGCAGAAATTGAAGGAGATTTTTATAAAATTGATACAGAGATTATGGGTCTCATCAAAACAAATGCAGAGATGGCCGAAAAAGCTTTATATACTTTTTCCGAAATAGATGAAATCTTAAACGGAAAAATTGAACTAGAGACGATCTCTTTAATAAATTTATATCATGAAATAAAGAATGTAACAAATGAAATGAGTAACCTCTTGGATATTCAAAAAAATTATTTATACTTAAGTGAAAAAAAATCATCATTTGATCAAAACAAAATCAATATTCATAAAAAATATTTCATCATGGCATTGAAGGAAATTCTAACCAATGCTTGTAAATTTTCGATCCCGGAAAGTAGCATCCACATTGTTATGTATATAGAAGCAAAATCGCTCGTGATATCTGTTTATAACTCGCCCATCAAAAACTCAGATAGGACAGAGGGAATTCCGCTAGAATTTGAAAATATGATATTTGAACCTTTTTTTCGTCTCACAAAATTTGTTTATGATGACTACAAAACTCTCGATTTCGGTTTAGGATTAACAAAAGTGGAATCAATCATCAAAAGATTTGATGGCAAAATTGAAATTAAAAATATTATCGATCATTTATATGCAAAATCCCAACCGAAAACAAAGGTAATTTGCCGAATTTCGATTCCACTTGTTATAGAGAATGGGATCTAAAAAATTCTAAACCTAACTCTCTCCCTAAACAATCCATTGATTCCTCATTGATTAGAAAAAAAGAAAGCCAAATCATGGTTGAAGCTGATCATTTTAGTTCCAATGATCTGGACTATCTTTGAATAAAATTTACACTTTTTGTCATTAAATAGGAATGATTGGATTCTTTCAAGTTGGAGATAAGGAATGAAAAAATCGATAGTCGATGAAATTTTAATCTCAAGAGAGATCAAAAATGAAAAAAAGGTAGCTGTTGTTCGTTTTGCCATTTTTTCCTTCGCATCGCTTATGGATTATTTGTCCTACTTCCATGTGATCAATTATACAATTGTCCCTCCCACTAACATCACACTATTGTTAGACACAACTTTCTTAGTCTTTGCAGGTTTTGTCCTTTTTTTTGTAACTCATTTTTCCTTTCAACCTTATCTCAAATTTTTTACTATCACCTTGGATTATACAATTATTGGTTTAATGATATTTTTTGATCCTACGGTCCAAAGAGGTGATGGTGTTATTTATTTTATCGCAATGATTGGTGCCATTTTCATTTACCAATTTAACTTACTTAGGCATTCCAAAATTGGAACCATCTACGGAGCATTTTTATCATTTATTTTCCTTTTTGTGATATCCATTGGATTAGGAGGAGGATACCCTATCGATTTAATCCCTATGTTATTTGGATTAGGAATGATACTTGCGATTGGTTATGTGACAACAGTTTCAAATTTTGAAATGGTCAAAGAAGCAAATGCAAAACAAATGATGGAAAGATACCTTCCCTCTCAATTAGTCAGCGAGTTTTATAAAAACAATGCTCAGCTAGAACCTGGCGGAGAAATGAAAGAGGTTACAATTCTCTTTTCGGACATACGATCCTTTACAAAATATTCCGAACAAAGGTCAGCCGAAGAGGTGGTTCTATTTTTAAATGACTATCTCTCTCGTATGACAGACATTATCTTTAGATTTAATGGAACCATCGATAAATTCATTGGAGATGCTATCATGACGATCTTTGGTGCACCTTTTAAACGAGATGATGATGCACTCCGTGCTGTCAAATCTGCTGTCGAAATGATCCACGAGATACATCGATTCAATCAAAAAAGGAAATACCTAGAAGATCAAATCCAGGTGGGAATCGGAATCCACACGGGAGAAGCCATTGTTGGAAATATTGGTTCTGATCGTAGGTTAGATTATACTGCCATTGGTGACAATGTAAACCTAGCCTCAAGGATTGAAGGATTAACCAAACACTACCAATGTCCAATATTGATTTCTGAAGTTACCTTCAGGCAAATCGAAGGAAAGTATAATGAATCGGATGGATTTGTAATCAGAGAGATTGATAAAGTCATTGTGAAAGGAAAATCAAAACCCATTTCCGTATATGAAGTTGTTTGTCTCACCAGCTGAGTGAAAAGTAGTTTAGTCTTCTTAATCAGCAACCATCCTTTCTCTCTATTCAGTTAGACCCAATTCGATTTCATAACACTTCCCTTGAGAAGTAATCTCTACTACCCAGGCTCCTGAACTGTCTTTCTCTAACATAAAACCAATATCCTTACATTGAATTGTTTGTCCCTCCGAATCAGTCCGAATGATATCACCTTCATAACGGTAAAACCCACCATTAAAACCTTTGTGAAACGTTCCATCATCAATGAGAACTTTCGACCATTTGTAGTCGGGCTATTTATTTTGACCAAGTAGACCGTAGGTCTCGTTCTGCCTATTCCGTTGGCACTGGAACTGGAATCGTATCTGCAAACACTACAGATAAAGATAAGAAAATTAGATAATGTTTCTGGTTTTCATAAGCAATCGAGAATTTTACTTTCGCTAGAGATTAAAGCAGGATGAATATTTACCATTCTATGCTTTCTTCAATGATTCATAAACAAGTGACAGTTCGATTTCAGAATCACGAAACCATACGACTTGCTTTGATGGATCGGTAATTCGATCGATATCGGAAACACATTTGTCCAAGTAACCTCTAAGATCTGCCTGTAATTCTTTCGCAGACGTTAACCCTTGTTCTTTAAAAATCTCCTTACCACCGCCAAAAATGGTTCGTTCAAAGTAATCCCAAATCCTTCGATTTTCAAATATATCATTCCAATTTGTTCCATAAAAATCACAAACAAATTCGTATGCTTGTTTCGCATCTTCTTTATGTTCTTTAGAACCTGTCATACGAAATGAAATCAAAGGAGATAAAAAAGACTGAAATACAGCAAAGAGAAAACTGGAATCCCATAAATTCAAAAATCGAGAATTTTCGGCTTCCTGAAATGCCAAAACTTCCATCTCGATGATCGTCTTTGCCTCATTCATTTTGTTTTGCATCGATTGGAAATAATGTTCCATTTGAGGACTCGAGACAATTCCCAGAGATTTCTCTGCAGTTGTAATTTCAGGATTTCCAGAATTCAGGAGTTTTTCCAATCCATCTCGCATAACATAAACCATATGGTATCTAGACATCCCTAAAAATAGATCTTCTTCTTCCATTTTGAGAATGAAGTTTGGACCGGAAGTGGATTCACTCTCTAATTGGAATACTCGATTGTAAATCTTAGCAACATTTGGATCTTTTTTTGCCTCACCTAAAGACTCAAATGATAAGTGATAACCTTTTGCAATCTCTTCTGGAGAAGGGATACGATTCGATTTAGGTTTTAATTGGTAAGCCTCATTTCCTAATTTAGAATAGTATCCAATAATTTCTGTGAAATAGTTTCTATTTTGCGCTTCAGCCATGAAAGCAGAATAATCTTTACTTGATTCAGCAAGTGTTTCCATTTCAGACAATAATTTTTTTGCATTCAGAACTTCTTTGTTATCTTCAGGCAATGAATCAAAATAGCTTTTTAGTCCAGTTCGATAGGAATCAATTAAATCTTTTAGTGCTGGTTCCATTACAATTCCTCACCTAGTATTGTTTCTATTATTTGAACCAATCGATTCAATTGTGATTTTGTAAATGGATTTAGCAATCGATAAGGATTCTGAAAATAAGAATCAAATCTAAAATTAGGATCTAATTCTTTTAATTTCAAATATTCTTGTTTCGTTTGTTTGGCTTTTTCTTTTTGATGGGAAAGATTAGCAAGTGTGTTGATTTGAAAGAGTAACTGTAATACAATTACGGATTGATTGATTTTCTCATTTGCTTCCGTTTCAGTGACTGGTGATAAGGTTTGGGGAAGTTTCGTTGCGAGTTCTGCATAACTTTTACAACCAAGAGCCATTTCTTCTCGTTTTGAATAGAAAAATGCATACTCTTCCAAACCAAATTCTTCATATAATTGTTTCATGGATCGGTACCGATCCATCTGCTCACTTTTGGCAATGGAAAATAAATCGGAGTCATTACCCAATTGTTTGGTTACTCTGCATAATCAGAAGAACCGTTTGCGATGTCCAAAACCTTCTCATACGCTTTGATTTGTTCATGATTGAGAGCTGGGTTCTCTTTCAATTTTGTAATGCGAATTTTGAGATAGGATATGTGGTCCGATGTATGTTGATCCATTCTTTCCCCTTTGTTTTCTAAACGAATTTAGTTTCGAAAGAAAGGATTGAAAAGAATTATTCATTCCAAAAGTATTTTTTTCCGACCATTCCAGTCAAAAACATACACTGTTGATGTAATAAAAAATTAACATATGTTATGTTATTTTGAACAAAAAACTCCTGTCCATCTATTCAATAGAGAGAGATAAAATTTTGGACGAACCCCCAAAATATGATTTCCTATCCTAAAATCAAGACTTACACAAACCATCATTCCACAATCATTTGGGGTCGGGCTCTCCAGGGCTTTGGTCGCTCATAGCGACCGCTAACGCGCCCTTACGATCCCTTTCGCAAAAAACAAACTTGAAACCAATGAATTGATTGCCATTCATTTTGATGACGTATCTGCTGTTATGTTCTATTTTTTTCCTCTTTAAAAAAATAAGTTGAGAAAAGTAAAGGATTTCTGAAGTATAACCGCATGTGGAAATGTAAGTGGCTTTTTTTATTTTTAATTCCCCAATTATTGTCTGCCGAAGGGTTTCAGAAAGGCAATCTCATGTTATTTGGTTCTGGATCGTATGGTCTGGGAATGTCTTCTGGAAGTTTAGAACGTTTTGCCGAAACATATAATTTCCCTACATATCTGGCTTATCGTGATGGCCTAAGTGCAGAAACTAGGACAATTGCCTATTATCTTCTTACTGATTTTAACTCTGACCAAGTCCGTTTGAATAGTCATTTGGGAGAAGTGGGTGTCCAATATGCTTTTTTCAAATACCTTTCTGTTGGACTAACGGGTGTTTACCAGTCGATTGAAGCATCAAATTTACGCCAAATAGAACCTACGTTTGTTCTGTTAAATGCAAGCCAAATACAACGTCAATTTCCCTCCAGTTCATATAATGATAATTTATTTTCATCCGAATTACTTTCGTTTTTAATTCGAAAAGACCGAAGAATTTCTTCGATCACAACCGGAAATTTGGATTTTGGAATCCATTTTTTTCCCAATTCTGTTTTTGATCCCTATATTCGATTTGGTGGAGGTTTAGGAAACGAACGCCAGTCAGGTGGAAAAGTGGAACGTTTTTTTGCCGGCCTAGGATTACGATTTCATTTTGCATCGTCCTATTTCTTATTTTTCGAAGCATTAACGACAAATACTTACATAGTGGATTTTAAACCCCAAGTGAATACATTCCGAAACCGCGGGAATTTTGAAGAAAATTTTGTGAGCCTTGGATTTGGAAAACAATTTTCAATTGGTTCTGCCAATGAAGAATCGAAAGTTATTTCAGTTGAACAAACCCTTGATAAAACTCAGACCATTGAATCACCTCCTCGAATCAGAACGTTTTCTTTTCTCGCAAGCGAACTATTTGAACCCAGAACAACTCGGATCCATATAGAAGGCCGAGCAAAATTGGACGCTCTTGCGCGTAGTTTTGCAATTGAATACCCTGAATATGAAATTGTCATCATCAACTTTGTTGCACCCTTTCCTGGTACAGAAGAGGAAGATCCGTTACACGAACAATTTGGAATCAACCGTTCCTTAGCAATTTTTCAAATCTTACGAGAAAAGAACATCCCAGCGAAACGCATCATCAATGCAACCGCAGGTTCCACTCGTTATGAATTGGATTCTTCGGAAAAAGTGATCTTTGAACTCCGCGCAAAATAGGATTCTGATTGTTCAGTTTTGTTTTCAAATTTGATTTTTTCAAAATACTATTTTTGCAATATTCTAAAATTCAAGATTGAAACTTTGTTAAAAAAACATTGACTTTCGTGTGAAAATTACAATGAATATAGCGGGAGATTTTTATGTTACGTGTTAGTTTTGTTAGTTTAATTGTTCTTTTTACATTTTTATCCTGTAAAAATATCGTTCTTGTTCGCGAATATTCTCAAAAAGCCATTGAGTTTAATCCTAAATTGAAAATTGCATTAGTTGGTTTTTTCCCTTATCAATACTCAACGATCACTTCCGGCAGGACTCGAACCACTACGGCTACATTAGATTATAATCATCCAACTGTTTCTGTCATGACAATTGGGAAACCGATTGAAATGATACCAAGTTCAGGCATCGATTCTAGTGTATCTCCAGAAGCTTCTAAAGACGTTGCGATGACTTATTTAGAAAGAGTGAAATTATCGGGACTTCAAGAAATCTCAAAAATGATCGAAATTAAAAAAGTTGATGAAAAAACTATCTTTGCTTTAAAAAAGAGAGACGTAGATTATTATTTAATTGCGATCCATGGACCAGCATTCGACGAAAGTATGGGAAATGTGGGTCGTACCCTAATCACTGCTCATCTCTGTATCTTATCAATTGGCACATTCCCATGTTGGAACAGTATTCAAACAGAAACTAAATTCTTATTATATGACAACAAACTGAAGTTAGTAGATAATCAAACTTACTCAGACCGATACGAACATTTTGGTGCATGGTGGGGAAAAGAAGAAAATGGAACATTTGATTTACAAAAAGCAGGGATCCCTGATCCGTTAAAGGTAAAAGTATACAAACCACATATTTTAGAATATGAAGACCACCTAAAAGAACTTCTCAACAAATAACTCTGCTTAGCTTACAACTAAAGATAAGTCGAACCTTCTAAAACTAGATTTTGAAGGTTCGGTATTTGTAGGTATTTTTCCAAATATCGTAAATGAAACAATTTCAACTAGATGCAAATCAAATGGATACAAAAATTGAATGTAATGCTTCTTCCATTTAAGATTCTTTCTATAAACTGCATAGATAACGCATTTGAAGAACCTATCGTATTACCACATTCAAATACCCGTTAGAGCAGAACAAAAAAAATAGGGAAAAACTAAATTTAGACAAACTTAATAGAATAGCGAAATTAAATGACTAAGGGTCACCGTTTTTAACGTTTTTATTGCGATTCTGGAACGTTTTTAACGGTATTTTGGAATTTTTTTTCGTAAGCTGTGAATTTCAACTAGAAGGTGATTATGAGACTTCCATATGTTGTAATCAAACAGAATACAATCTGGAAAAAATCATGCGAATCTATACGAAAACTCTTAATTACCTTTCCCTCCTACTTATATGTTTATTCCAGTATTGTATTTTGATACCTAACAATAGTTCAAACTCAAGTGCCATGGGCCTTCTACTTGGCTTGGGAGGTCGTTCCGCTGCACCAGTCAATGTAGAACCAGGAACCGTCGTTGACCTATCAGGTAACGGTACATTCTCTGGAACACTCGTCGATTCGGACGGCAACGGAATTTCCGATGGTATTGATCTCACGGGTAACGGTGTTCCGAATTTGATCCTCATTGATACGAATGCAGATAGTATCCCTGATGCCGTAGATACAAACGGAGATGGAATTGCTGATTATTATATCAATCCTAATCCTCCTACTTTTCTTACATCGGGACCTGGTGGAACTGGAAGTCCAGTGTTAGCAATCGTAGATTCCAGCGGAAATCTGATTGGTTTTGATACAGACGGAGATGGAACGACTAATGATACTTTGGTGGCGCAGATTCTTGGTGATACAACTCCCCCTACTCTCACTAGCTCATTGTCTTCAGGAACTTATTCAACCTCACAAACAACTACTTTAACATGCACTGACAATTTTGCACCAGGAAACATAATTTATACTTTAGATGGTTCTACACCCAATTTCCAATCGAAGGTTGGAACCATCGTTTCTCCTCCCTCAAAATCTGTTAACCTGTCCTTTGAAGGGAGTCGAACTTTAAAAGCCTTTTGTCGAGATATGAATGGTAATTTGTCTTCTACTATTCAATTCAATTATACAATTGATACATCGGTACCAGCTTTAACATTAGTGAGTCAATCTTCATTAGCAGTAACTTCATTTGCTAATGGTATTCAATCTTCGACTGCAACATGGCAATCAAATCGTTCTGGCTCATATGTTATTTACGAAGGAAATGCTTGTTCAGGAACAAGCTTAGCAACTGGATCAGCTTCTGCCAATCAGGACATAACGTTTATTCGCTCTTATACTCATTTTTCTGGCGAAGGAACAAAATCCTACCGAATTTGTGTAACTGGATCCAATGGTTTGGTTGGATTTATTTCTTTTTCTCTACAAAGAGACGACACGGCACCAATTGTATCGACTTCTCCAAGTTCAGGGAATTATAGTTCGGCTACTTCAGTTACAGCTAGCTGTACTGATGTTGGCGGATCTGGATGTGATAAAATTGCTTACACTACTCAAGTGGGAAGTGCACCAGCCAATCCCACAATCCAAGGGTCTACGGGAAACATTACGAATGGTACATTGTATAACTCTGCCATTGATATGTCCGATTCTTCCGTCACTTATACTAAGTTTGTTGCTCGCGACAAAGCTGGAAACCTCTCGACTATCAATTCGCAAACTTACACTGTCGATAGCCAAGTAGCAACCATTACAGTTAACTCTTCCACATCAGCAGTCAATGGAATTAATAACGTAAGTCTCAATTGGCAAAGCACAAAAGCGGGGAACTACCAAATTCGGATTGGAGGTAGCAGCTGTTCAACGGGAACTGCATTAAGCAATGGTTCAGGAAATTCCAATGTTACAGGTTCGGCACTTGCGACCACAGACATCAGTACCACTGTTGCGAATTCACATTTCATTGAAGGAGATAACACGATCCGAATTTGTGTTTCAAATTTAGTCGGTAGTTTTGGTTTTACGACACGTACAACGAATAAGGATACAACAGCTCCAATTGTAAGTATCACTTCACCATCTGGTTCAGGTCCTTTTAACTCGGGTACACAACTACAACTCAGTTGTTCTGATACTGGTGGAACTGGGTGTGATAAAATCATCTATACTTTAAACGGCACAGATCCTACATTTGATTCCAATGGTACCGTTACAAATGGATCTGTTTACAGCTCTGCATTTGCCCTTTCGAATGGTAGTATACAAGTAAAGTATCGAGCAATAGATCTAGCAAAGAACAGTAGTAATGTCAGTACTCAAAATTTTTATGTTGGTCCCCCTGTCATTTCATCAATTGGAGTTGGATCTGGTCAATTAACCGTAAACTTTGCGACCGTATCTGGAGCAACAGGATATAAAGTGTATTACAATACCATTTCGGGAGTCACAAAATCAAACTCCAGTGTATCAGGAACGACTTCTCCAATCGTTTTAACAGGACTTAATAATGATACGATCTATTACATTAACATCACATTAACAGCTGCTTACGGAGAAAGTGATTTAGGTACAGAAACATACCAAACTCCATCAAACCTGACGTTAGTGGATTATTGTATCATTCAGTGGCCAACTTCTTTAACTTTAACAAGAAGCACAACTGCCAATGCTTCCAATGCGATCTATATTCAATTTTATCATACCAATGTTACGAATATATTCCCTCAAGCGGCTGATTCTCGAGTTCAATTACAAGTAGGATATGGACCCAATAATTCAAATCCAATGACGGAACCTCAAAACTGGACATTTTTTTCTGCATCATACAATTCCTCTTGTTTAAACTGTGCGAATAACCATGAATATTATTCATTTATCACAGCTCCGGCAATCCCAGGGACGTATAAATATGTGGGGAGGGTAAAGATAACGGGTGTTGCACGAGAGACATATTGTGATCTAGATGGGTACGGGGGAAACTCTGGATTAACATTTTCAACCTCTCAATTAGGCACCTTAACGGTTCAGTAATAAATGTTGGAAATGGCTTCTGTTTTGTTATATATTATGGGAGAAAATAATGGAAAGAAGGCCAGCAGTTACTTTGAATTCTATGTTTATTGAATCAAATTGAAATCTTTAGCTGCTGCCTAAATAATTCTTTTGAAATTAAATAACGTAAATACCTCAAATTACAACTAAGGTTAATTAGTAGTCGTATGACTAGATGCTATATCATTCTGAATTTGAATGACTATAAACAAAGGACCGGATGGCGAGATTGTTATTGAGAAATCACATGTTCATTTATTACCGGAGCTAGCTCCGTAATTTCTACCAATTGTTTGTTGATATTTCCCTAATGTAGAAGTAGAATAAGTTCTGTTTTCTCCTAAATCATGGCCTAAACACATTGTATCATTCATAACGCCATTAAAAAGTTTCGTTCCATTTAATGGAATCGCTGCTGCCATTAATGACCATCATAATAGTCAAAAATTTGTTACACTTGATACTGTAAAACTATAATTCCAGTTGGCTAATACAACGATTTCAAAAACATCTTGGCAATTTAAACCACAGTTCCAGTCTCCAGAAAATGAATAAGTAGATAAAGGAGTTAGAGAATTTTCAGGAGAATTTAAACTTCTATTGGCTGAATTTGCAAGACTCTTTACGTATTCATTCTCAATACCACAAATGATTGCTGCGTCTCCCGGGTTACAGCCTATTTGATATTTACAATTTTAGAATGTAATAAATAAGAATATAAAACTAAAGATTACGACCTGTTTTCCCATAGAAATTGCCTAGTTATATTAACAAATTCTGGTTAATTTATTATCATAAAAATAATAATTTAAAGACTGGATCAATTTTCATTCGATTTTATGAATTTAAAAAATTAGATAATTCAAAACCAAATTTTATATTACCAATTAAATCAAATCCATTTTAGTGAAATTCAATACAAAAAACTACCGAGGAATCTATACTTAAAATTCTTTGGTTTTATCGAGTATCCCACTCGACCCATCAGAATCCCATCCCCCATTCGCAGCAACATAACCTAATCGACTCATTCAAAACACCAACTTGTGTCAGGGCATAAAAAAACCCCACCAGATCCTGGTGAGGTAATTATCTCAATTCGTTCCCTGAGTACCGAAGTGAATCGAATGGAACTTTTACAAAATACAACGTAG